>JANMZB010000076.1:0-11966 GCA_031382725.1 Sphingobacteriaceae bacterium
AAGAACATCCACCTCACCTTTCTTTACCGCTACAGTATGTTCAAAATGTGCAGATGGTTTACTATCTACAGAACTTACTGTCCATCCATCTTTCCAAAACTTTACACCAGGTCGCCCCATATTTATCATGGGCTCAATGGCTAACACCATTCCTTCCTCGAGTTTAATTCCAGAACCGCGTTTACCGTAATTCGGAACCTCTGGCTTCTCATGCAATTTAAACCCAACACCATGTCCAACTAACTCCTTAACCACGCCATATCCGTGGTTTTCCGCATGCTCCTGAACCGCGTAGCTGATATCACCAACACGCATTCCAGCAACTGCTTTAGCAACGCCCCGTTTAAGGCATTCTTTAGTTACATTAAGAAGATTTTTTGTTGCCTCTTCAACCTCACCTACCTCAAAAGTATAAGCAGAATCTCCATAAAATTTATTCAGAATTACTCCGCAATCAACAGATATGATGTCCCCGTCTTTTAAAGTGTAATCGCCCGGAAATCCGTGTACCACTTGTTCATTCGGAGAAATACACAATGAATAAGGGAAGCCGTTATAATTTAAAAAAGCTGGAACTCCGCCGTTATCTCTTATATAAGTTTCAGCAAGTTTATTAAGTTCAATTGTTTTCACACCTGGCTCAATCACCCGGGCTACTTCACCAAGAGTTTTTGAAACAAGTAAGGAACTCTTTCTGATCAGTTCGATTTCTTCATCTGTTTTATAATATACCTTCGGCATGAAGATCTTTATATTACAGAACCTGTAGCACCAGCAGCGACTGGGTTACGACCTTTCAAACGACCTGTCTTCATTAAGCCATCATAGTGACGCATTAACAAATGACTTTCGATTTGTTGCAAAGTATCCAGAACAACACCTACCAAGATTAATAAAGATGTACCTCCAAAGAAAGCAGCAAACTGACTGTTAACTCCCAATATAATAGCTATAGAAGGTAAGATTGCGATTATAGCCAGAAATATAGAACCGGGTAAGGTAATCTTTGAAATTACAGAGTCTATATAATCACCTGTAGTTCTACCTGGCTTAACACCTGGAATAAATCCACCATTCTTCTTCATATCATCAGACATTTGAACAGGATTAACTGTAATAGCCGTATAAAAGAAGGTAAAGGCAATAATTAAAAAAGCAAAAGTGAGATTGTAAGCTAGCGAAGTAAAATCACTTAAGGAAGTTAAGAAGCCACCTTGAAGAGAAGGAACAAGCCCTGCAATAGCCGATGGAACAAACATGATCGCCTGAGCGAAAATAATAGGCATCACACCAGCAGCATTTACTTTTAAAGGGATATATTGTCTTACTCCACCATATTGCTTATTTCCAACAATCTTTTTGGCATACTGCACCGGTATTCTTCTTACGCCTTGTACTATCAGAATTGTAAAAATTACAATAAAGAATAAAGCTACTATCTCAACAATAAATGGAATTATACCACCTTGTCCGGCCAACCGAGAGTTTACCTCTGTTAAAATACTTCCAGGAAGTGTAGCTATAATACCAACCATAATGATTAAAGATATTCCGTTACCAATACCCTTATCTGTTATTTTCTCACCCAACCACATTACAAATAAAGTCCCTGCGGTTAAAATAAACATGGAAGAAACCGAAAATAATGGGTCCGCCATCATCTTTGCGTCTTCTGGTATTTGTGTCTTAACGTAAGCAACTGACTGAACAAGGGTAATAGCTACAGTGAGGTATCTTGTAATCTGGGTAATCTTCTTCCTGCCACTTTCACCTTCCTTTTGCATTTTTTGGAAATAAGGTACCGCAATACCTAACAGCTGAACAACGATTGAAGCAGAGATATAAGGCATTACCCCCAAGGCAAATATAGATGCACGTGAAAAAGAACCACCTGCAAACATATTTAGAAGGCCCATTAAGCCTTCCCTTGATTGAGCTTCGATTGCAAGAGGGTTTACTCCTGGCAAAACAATAAATGAGCCTATACGATAAATCAAAAGAAATAAGAGTGTGTTTAAAATACGCACTCTTAAATCATCAATCTTCCAGATATTGGAAAGTGTAGTGAACAGATTTTTCATCAATTATAATTTAACAATTGCACCACCTGTTGCTTCAATTGCTTTTTGTGCTGTAGCAGTAAAAGCATGCGCAGAAACATCTAACTTCGTTTTCAACTCGCCTCTGCCAAGAATCTTAACAAGGTCGTTTTTAGAAATTAATCCGTGTTCTTTTAATGAAGCAAAGTCGATAGTTGTTAAACTAAATTTCTCAGCTAATGCTTGTAATACATCCAGGTTTACACCAACATAATCAATGCGGTTGATGTTCTTAAATCCAACCTTTGGTACGCGGCGTTGTAAAGGCATTTGACCACCTTCAAAACCAATTTTTGTTTTTTTACCTGAACGAGAACCAGCTCCTTTATGTCCGCGGGTTGATGTACCACCCCGGCCTGAACCAGTACCTCTTCCGATACGTTTTCTATTTTTTGTAGAACCTTCTGCAGGTTTTAAATTACTTAAGTTCATGATTAGATACTTTCTACTGCTACTAAATGATTCACTTTTCTTACCATCCCGATGATTGCCGGGGTAGCCTCAACTTCAACAGCATGGTTCATTTTTTTCAAACCTAAAGCCTGCATAGTCTTTTTCTGACGCTCGCTTCTGTCGATAACGCTTTTTATCTGTGTTATTTTGATCTTCGCCATGGCTAATTATCCGTTAAAAACTTTTGAAAGTTCCACACCACGGTGTTGAGCTACTGTATAAGCATCGCGCATTTGCGATAACGCTGAAATAGTTGCTTTAACCACGTTATGTGGGTTAGATGAACCTTTTGATTTTGCTAATACGTTATGTACTCCGGCACTTTCAAGTACTGCACGCATTGCACCACCTGCAATTACTCCGGTACCGTTTGAAGCTGGTTTTATTAAAACAAAACCACCAGAAAACTTACCATATTGTTCGTGAGGTACAGTTCCGTTAATAATAGGAACCTTTACCAAATTCTTTTTTGCATCATCGATACCTTTCGCAATAGCTTCAGTAACCTCTTTTGCTTTACCAAGTCCGTAACCAACTATTCCGTTCTCATCACCAACCACTACGATTGCAGAGAAACTGAAAGTACGACCACCTTTAGTAACTTTAGCTACACGCTGGATACTTACTAAGCGATCTTTCAATTCGATTTCGCTTGATTTTACTCTCTTTATATTTATTGTTGACATTTCCGTTTCAGATTAAAATTGTAAACCACCTTCACGTGCACCTTCAGCAAGTGATTTCACACGTCCATGGTATAAATAACCATTTCTATCAAACACCACCTGAGTAATTCCAGCTGCTACTGCTTTTTCAGCAACAAGCTTTCCTACCGCTTTTGATTGGTCTATTTTAGCACCGCTTCCAGAAAAATCTTTTGAAGCAGATGATGCTGAAACTAATGTTTTACCAGAAATATCGTCAATAATCTGTGCGTAAATGCCCTTATTGCTTCTGTAAACTGACAAACGTGGACGCTCAGCAGAACCAGACAATCTTTTTCTGATGCCTTGTTTAATTCGCTCTCTGCGAGATAATTTAATTCCTGCCATGATTATTATTTTTTAGCTGCAGATTTACCTGCTTTTCTTCTTAATTCCTCACCTACAAACTTGATACCTTTACCTTTGTAAGGCTCAGGAGCGCGTAGCGAACGGATCTTTGCAGCTACTTGTCCTAATAATTGTTTGTCGATACTCTCTAATATAATTGTTGGATTCTTACCCTTTTCTGCAGTTGTAGCAACCTTAATTTCTTTTGGCAACTCAAATACATAATGGTGAGAATAACCTAACACTAAGTCTAAAGTATTACCGGTATTAGTAGCACGGTAACCCACACCAACTAATTCCTGCTCTAATTTATATCCTTCAGTTACACCCTTAACCATGTTATTTAAAAGTGAACGGTATAAACCATGTAATGCTTTATGACGCTTTTGCTCAGATGGACGTTGAACAAGTATTTGTCCGTCTTCCTGAGAAATTGTAATTTCTGAATCAACCTTCTGGGTTAATTCTCCTTTTGCACCTTTGATAGTTACAATATTATCAGCAGAAACTGCTACAGTAACTCCACTTGGGATTGCAATTGGGGCTTTTCCTATTCTTGACATCGTTTAATCTCCTTTGATTAATAAACGTAACATAAAACTTCACCACCGATGTGCAAGTTCCGGGCTTCTTTATCGGTCATTACACCTTTAGAAGTGGAAAGGACAGCGATCCCTAAACCATTTAATACGCGTGGCAACTTCTCAGCACCTGCATACTTTCTTAAACCTGGCTTACTCACACGAGATAACGTGCGAATAGCAGAAACTTTAGTAATCGGATGATATTTCAAAGCAATTTTGATAGTGCCTTGGATAACATTATCGTCAAACTTGTAGTTGGCGATGTAACCTTTATCAAAAAGTACTTTTGTAATTTCCTTTTTGAGGTTTGATGCAGGAATTTCAACAACCCTGTGGTTGGCCTTAATGGCATTCCTTACTCTCGTAAGATAATCTGCTATTGGATCTGTATTCATTATTGTTTGTTATGATGGTGGTTTCCTTTCAGCTTAAGCTGACGACCTTCCATCGGTTAATTTTAAATTCAAAATTCAAAAGGTAAAATTCAAAAAAAGTACTAAAGCGCTAGCTTTTGACTTTTTAATTTTAACTTTTGACTTTTCAGCCTACCAGCTCGCCTTCTTTACTCCCGGAATCTTACCGGCAAGAGCCATTTCACGGAATGTTACACGTGAAATACCAAATTGACGCATATATCCGCGAGGACGTCCTGTTAATTTGCAACGATTGTGCAAACGTACAGGTGAAGAGTTTTTTGGTAATTTGTCTAATCCAACAAAATCACCTTCAGCTTTTAAAGCAGCTCTTTTGTCAGCGTACTTGGCAACTAATTTTGCACGTTTTACTTCCCGTGCTTTTACACCTTCCTTAGCCATTGTTTACTGCTTGATTTTTAAATGGTAAACCAAATTGTTTAAGTAACTCTAATGCTTCAACATCGTTATCAGCAGAAGTTACAAATGTGATATCCATACCCATAATCTTGTTGATCTTGTCAATGTTGATTTCAGGGAATATGATTTGTTCTGTTATACCTAAAGTATAGTTTCCGCGTCCGTCAAAACCTTTATCGTTGATTCCTTTGAAATCACGGATACGAGGTAAGGCAACAGAGATCAAACGATCAAGAAACTCATACATTTGAGTATCACGTAAAGTTACACGAACACCAACCGGCATTCCTTTACGTAATTTGAAGTTTGAGATATCTTTCTTAGATTTTGATGCAACAGCCTGCTGACCTGTAATAGTAGTAAGCTCGTTTATAGCAACTTCAATTAATTTCTTATCTGTAGTTGCAGCACCAACACCCTGGTTGATTGCTATTTTTTCAAGCTTAGGAACCTGCATTACGCTTTTGTACTGAAATTTGTCATTCAGCGCTGTGCGGATATCGTCTTTATATTTAGATTTTAATCTAGGTACGTATGTCATAACTTAATTTCCTCTCCAGATTTTTTTGTTATACGAACCGATTTTCCTGCTTCATTTTTCTTTTTACCAACGCGGCTGGGTTTACCAGTTTTAGCATCGATAACCATCAGGTTTGATACATGAATAGGAGCTTCCATTTTCACAATACCACCGTTAGGACTAGTAGCACTTGGTTTGGTATGTTTAGATACCATATTAGCACCTTCAACAATCGCCCTGTTCGTTTTTAAAATTACTTCTGTAATCTTGCCTTGCTTTCCCTTTGAATCTCCGGCCATTACCTGCACTAAATCTCCCTTACGGATCTTAAGCTTAGGTATTATATTTAATTTCTTTTGCATATTAAAGTACCTCCGGTGCTAATGATACAATTTTCATGAACTGTTTTTCACGCAGTTCTCTTGCAACCGGGCCAAAGATACGTGTACCACGTGGCTCGTCTTGTGCATTTAATAATACTGCTGCGTTATCATCGAAGCGGATATAAGACCCATCTTTGCGTCTTATCTCTTTCTTTGTTCTAACAACAACTGCTTTTGAAACAGTTCCTTTCTTAACGTTACCTGATGGAAGCGCACTTTTTACTGTAACAACGATTTTATCGCCTACAGAAGCATAACGCTTGCCGGTACCGCCAAGAACACGGATAACTAAAACTTCTTTAGCTCCGCTGTTGTCAGCAACATTCAGTCTTGATTCCTGTTGTACCATGTTACTTAGCCTTTTCTAAAATTTCAACTAATCTCCAGTTTTTAGTTTTACTCAGCGGACGAGTTTCCATAATTAACACTGTATCACCGATACCGCAAGTGTTAGTTTCGTCATGAGCCATAAATTTGGTAGTTTTCTTAACGAACTTACCATAAATCGGGTGCTTTACTTTTCTCTCAACAGCTACCACGATAGATTTCTCCATCTTATTGCTAACCACAAGCCCGATACGCGTTTTTCTTAATTTTCTTTCCATTTGGACTCTAAAATTATTTTGTTTCAGAAGCGGACTGCACCTTGCGGTTAGTCAATTCTGTGTTTAAACGAGCGATATCTTTTCTTACTTTCTGAATCCTCATCGGATTTTCGATTGCTGATACCGTGTGCGCGAATCTTAGTTTAGTAAGATTTGCTCGTTCTTCATTAATTCTCGTAACTATCTCTTCTGTAGACAGCTCTAAAATTTCTGAGTTTTTCATTATTATTCTTTCTTTAGAGATTAAGCCTCTACGTAATCTCTACGCAAGACAAATTTAGTTTGAACGGGTAATTTTTGAGCGGCTAAACGTAATGCCTCTTTGGCTACTTCTAAAGGCACACCTTCAGCTTCAAATATCATCCTGCCCGGGCGTACAACTGCCACCCAGTATTCCGGAGCACCTTTACCTTTACCCATACGTACTTCCGCAGGTTTTTTGGTAACAGGTTTATCAGGGAAAATACGGATCCACACCTGACCTTCACGTTTCATAAAACGGGTAACCGCAATACGAGCTGCTTCGATCTGACGACTAGTGATCCAGGCTGGTTCTAATGATTTTATTCCAAAAGAACCAAATGCTAGTTCTGCACCACGTGTGGCCAGACCTTTCATTTTGCCTTTTTGCATCTTCCTGAACTTCGTTCTTTTTGGCTGTAACATGTTCTTATTTATTTATCGAAAAACGATGTCTAAAATTTAATTATTTCTTTCCTCTAAAACCGCCTGCACCTGCACCACCGCCGCGGTTTTGACCTGCACCACCGCCACGATTCTGACCACCGCCACGGTTATCACCGCCGCCACGTCTGTCATTACCGCCCGGGCGTCTGTCGTTACCGCCAGCACGTCTGTCAGCACCGCCAGCAAAGCCAGCTTCAGCACCTTCTCTTCCTCTTACACCCGCTGTTTGGCCAATGTTAGGAGATAGATCACGCTTACCATAAACTTCACCTTTGCAAATCCACACCTTAACACCTATTTTACCATAAGTAGTAAGAGCTTCTGCCAATGCGTAATCAATGTCAGCACGGAAAGTATGTAGAGGAATTCTTCCTTCTTTATATTGCTCGGTACGTGCCATCTCAGCACCACCTAAACGACCAGAACACATTACTTTAATTCCTTCAGCACCCATTCTCATGGTTGAAGCAATCGTTGTTTTCATGGCACGACGGAAAGAGATACGAGCTTCAAGTTGTTTAGCGATACCCTCGCCAACTAACTGAGCATCTAATTCAGGACGTTTAATTTCAAAAATGTTGATCTGAACGTCTTTCTTAGTAAGCTTTTTAAGCTCTTCTTTTAACCTGTCTACTTCCTGACCACCTTTACCAATAACGATTCCCGGACGAGCCGTGTGAATTGTAACCGTGATGCGTTTTAAAGTACGTTCGATAACTACTTTAGATATACCGCCTTTTGAAATACGGGCAGCGATATACTTTCTTATTTTTTCGTCTTCAACTAATTTATCGGAGTAGTTGTTGCCACCGAACCAGTTAGAATCCCAACCTTTGATGATTCCTAATCTGTTACCTATTGGATGTGCTTTCTGTCCCATTCCTTATTTAGTTTCAGTTTGAACGTTTTTTGTATCAACTATAAGAGTTACGTGGTTAGAACGCTTACGAATTCTGTGTCCACGACCCTGAGGAGCTGGTCTAAGTCTTTTCAATTGGCGACCTCCGTCAACAGTAATTGTTTTCACAAACAATTCGTTGTCTTCAGGGCGCTGACCTTCGTTTTTAGCTTCCCAATTTTTGATGGCAGACAATAACAGTTTCTCAACTCTTTGCGCTGCTTCTTTATTTGTATACTTTAAAATGTATAACGCTTTCTCTACACGTTCACCACGGATCAGGTCAACAACCAATCGCATTTTACGAGGTGAGGTAGGGCAATCATTTAATTTTGCTACTGCTTCCATGGCTTATTTCTTCTTTTCAGCGTGACCTCTAAATGTTCTGGTTGGAGCGAACTCGCCCATTTTATGACCAACCATGTTTTCAGTTACATAAACAGGAATAAATTTATTTCCGTTATGAACTGCAAACGTATGTCCTACGAAATCCGGAGAAATCATTGAACGGCGAGACCAGGTTTTGATTACTGATTTCTTGTTACTTTCTGTCATAGAAACCACTTTGGCTTCTAAGTTATGGTCTATGTAAGGACCTTTTTTAAGTGAACGTGCCATTATTTGTTCCTTCCTTCAATTATGTAACGGTTTGAACCTTTTTGTTTGTTACGGGTTTTGTAGCCTTTAGCTAATAAACCTTTTCTTGAGCGAGGGTGACCACCAGATGATCTACCTTCACCACCACCCATAGGGTGATCTACCGGATTCATCGCTACACCTCTTACTCTTGGTCTTCTTCCCAACCAACGTTTTCTACCTGCTTTACCTAACACTTCGTTAGCTTTTTCAGAGTTTGAAACCGTACCGATAGTAGCCATACAGGTTGACAAAATCATTCTGGTTTCGCCAGAAGGCATTTTGATAATTGCATATTTACCATCACGTGCAGAAAGCTGAGCGTAAGTACCAGCACTACGTGCGATAGATGCACCCTGACCCGGGTTCAATTCAATGTTATGAATAATAGAACCCAGTGGAATACCTTTTAAAGGAAGAGCATTTCCAACTTCTGGAGGTACTGAAGCACCTGAAATTACAGTTTGTCCAACTGTTAATCCTTCAGGAGCAATAATGTAACGTTTTTCACCATCAACGTAATTCAATAAAGCAATACGTGCAGTACGGTTAGGATCGTACTCGATTGTGGCAACTGTTGCGGGGATATCTTGTTTATCGCGTTTAAAATCAATCAATCGGTATGACTTTTTATGTCCCCCACCGAGATAACGCATAGTCATTTTACCGGAATGGTTTCTACCACCTGATTTCTTAATAGAAACCACCAACGACTTTTCAGGTACGTTTGTAGTTACATCAGAATAATCGGCTCCTACGCGGAAACGAGTACCAGGGGTAACCGGTTTAAATCTTCTAACTGCCATGTCTTAATTATATATTGCTGTAAAAGTCAATAACTTCACCTTCTTTCATCGTTACAATTGCTTTCTTGTATTTAGGAGTACGTCCTGATACCAGACCTGCTTTTGTTTGACGATTCTTTGATTTTCCAGATACCACCATTGTATTGATAGCAAGAATGCTAACACCATACATTTGCTCAATTGCAGTTTTGATCTGCAGCTTATTGGCTCTGTGATCTACTTTAAATGAAAAACGATTTAGCTTTTCTGTTAAAGCTGATGCTTTCTCTGTTAAAATAGGTTTCTTTAAAATTTCCATATTATTTGGCAAAAGCCTCCTCCAACATTTTAACAGAACCCGTAGTCAACAAAAGCTTGCCTGCATTTAATACATCGTGTGTATTTAAATCTGCAGCAGTTACAACTTTTGCTTTTTTAAGATTTCTGCTTGATAAATAAACATTGTTGTTAGCAGCTGGTAAAACCAATAAGGTTTTAACATCGCCAACTTGTAGATCAGCAACTAGTTTTGCGTAGCTCTTGGTTTTAACTGCATCAAATGAGAAGTCTTCAAGAACAACGATATTATTATCTAATGCTTTGTATGTTAAAGCCGAGCGGCGAGCTAACTGCTTAAGTTTTTTATTCAACTTGAAGCTGTAATCGCGTGGTTGCGGACCGAATACACGACCACCACCATTGAACAATGGAGATTTGATACTACCCGCACGGGCACCACCTGTACCTTTTTGTTTATGTAATTTACGGGTTGAACCGGCTATTTCGTTACGTTGCTTAGATTTATGAGTTCCCTGACGTTGATTAGCCAGATACTGTTTAACATCTAAGTAGATTGCGTGATCATTTGGCTCTACACCAAAAATCGCATCAGGAAGCTGCACCTTGGCACCTGTTTCTTTACCTGCTATGTTTACTACGTTAACTTCCATCTCCTTATTTATCAACGATTACGTAAGAACCTTTAGCTCCCGGAATTGAACCGCTAACTACTAATAAATTTTGCTCAGAATACACTTTCAAAACCTGAAGATTTTGAACTTTAACCCTGTCGCCACCAGTACGACCAGCCATGCGCATTCCTTTGAATACACGTGAAGGCCATGAAGATGCACCCAGTGAACCCGGAGCTCTCAACCTGTTGTGCTGACCGTGAGTCTGCATACCTACACCACTAAATCCGTGACGCTTAACAACACCTTGAAAACCTTTACCTTTCGAAGTCCCAACAACATCAACGAAGTCGCCTTCAGCAAAAATTTCTACAGTAACGGTGTCGCCCAAACTTTTCTCATCTTCAAACGTTTTAAACTCAACAAGCTTGCGCTTAGGAGTTGTGTTTGCTTTTGCGAAATGGCCTTTCATTTGTGAAGAGGTGTTCTTTTCTTTCTTTTCGTCGAAAGCTAACTGAACTGCTTCGTAACCATCTACATCAGAGGTACGAATTTGCGTTACTACGCAAGGGCCAGCTTCGATTACCGTACATGGGATGTTTCTCCCATCGGCATCGAAAATGCTGGTCATTCCTACTTTTTTTCCAATAATTCCTGACATTTTCTTTTTTCTCTGTTTGTGCCCATCGAAGCAGTAGGGCTTCGTTCAAGGCATGGTAATCCCCTTTAAGGGAGGGCAAAGATAGAAACAATTGATTAATAATCAAATAGCAACGAGTTTATTTTTCCAAGAATTCTGAATTTTATTTTAATGATAAGTAAACATGATCCTATTGTAAAGATCATGGCTAAATTCCGTAGACGAGAGTTATTCACCTACGACCATTAGAGGCCATAAAACTTTATCATAATAGTTATGTTAGTTGAATAACTAATTATAGATATCATGAAAACATATTCATTACAGTTCTTGGGCGCAATACTCCTTACGTCGGTATTTGCCTGTAAAAGTAATACTGGTACAAACGCCAGTACAGATTCTTTATCGACAGATAGTGCCTCTACTGAAGGCTCTGTAGCAACTTCTTCGTATGTAAATTTAAGTACGGGCGAACCTGTAACAATTGTGCGCGACGATGAAAAGGGTTTCTATGTGTATAGTGACACGAAACAACCTATTGAGAAAGACTTATACTTTGTAGACACAAGCAGCAGAGATACGCTGTATGGACCATCGGGTTTGGTTGTTAATAACGCTTTAATTAAAACTCCGGCCGGTACCTATACTCTGAATGAGCAAATGATTGAACGCGATGGTGATGAAATCAAAATTAAAACTGCTGATGGCAAATTAAAAATTGATGGTGATGAGGTTAAATATAAAGAAGGTGAAGACATCAAATCAAAATCTGATGGTGATGAATCTAAGGTGAAAACTGCTGATGGCAAAACCAAAACCGACGGCAATGAAACCAAAATAAATACCGGTGATACAAAGATCAAGACCGATAATTAGTACG
>JANMZB010000883.1:0-1687 GCA_031382725.1 Sphingobacteriaceae bacterium
ATCGGATTGTCTTCATTCTTGCAACAAGAGCAAATACCTCGTCATAGTGGATTCCTGCCTTTTGTTTGTATCTTTCACAACAAGTCGCGCCTTGTACCGCTCTATCTCGCCTTGAGCATTCATCTTTTTCATGAACACCCACTTCAAACCAATAGTCTGACTTCCTTCCGGCAATTCTGCTAGCTCCCATGTGTTTTTGCGGTCAATCGTCGTAATTCCCTCGTTCATGGCAGTTTGCCACTTCTTGTCTTGCACCGCTTCTTCAAAACTAATATTTTCAGCATCTGCCCAAAGTCATACAAGGTGTGCCTCATTAGTTGAATCATACAAATCCTGCAAACTTCGCATCTTGGGTTGTAGTGGTTCATCTTCATCATTTGTAGCTTCAGAGTCTTGTTTGTTTGTTGATGCAATGGCGGATGAATCTCCAACTTTGATGTCAATTTCGGTTGAATTCTTCCAGACCCATTCACTTGCTTCAGAGTCTTGTTTGCTTGTTTTGTAGGTAAAATTAGTTTTTACCGACGAAAATATTATTTTGTAGGTAAAATTTGTTTTTTACCGACGAAAATATGGTTACGTCGGTAAAATTATAGTCCTTTACCGACGAAATGTGAGCTTTGCCGATAATTAATAGATTTTACCGACAAAATTTATTTATATTGTCGGTAAAAAATTATTTTCCCGATAAAAAATAATTCGTTCGTCTAAAACTATTTTTGGCGACGAATATAATATTTCATCGGTCATAATATTTTTGTCGACTGAATTTTAGCGACGGAATTAAAATTCCATCTTGAATCACACAATTTTCACTGGGTTCTTTGCTAACACAATTGCAGATTTATTGTCAACTTGAATCACGGTTGCACCTTGTTGCTTTAGCTCTCATCTCAAATTCACGGGTCATTGTGCCTTTAAACGCTTCTATCATCTCATCATTGTTAATTTCCTATAAAAATAAGATCATAAACATAAAGACCAACAAATAACATGTTACCTTCATTCTTCTTTACGTAAAGAGCATGCTCATAGGGACATTGCTTGAACCTGTTCTCCTTGAAATATGAATCGATACGTGTATTCCATGCTTGCGGTGCTTGCTTCAACCCATAAAGTGTGTTCTTCAATTTTAGCACCTTCTTGTCTTCTCCGACTTTTATGTTCCCGGGCGGTTGTTCGATGTAGACATCTTCTTTGAGCATACCATTGAAGAATGCCGATTTGACATCCATTTGAAGTATTGGCCACTTGAATTGAGCAGTTTGTGAAATGAGTAATCGGATTGTCTTCATTCTTGCAACAAGAGCAAATACCTCGTCATAGTGGATTCCTGCCTTTTGTTTGTATCCTTTCACAACAAGTCGCGCCTTGTACCGCTCCATCTCGCCTTGAGCATTCATCTTTTTCATGAACACCCACTTCAAACCAATAGTCTGACTTCCTTCCGGCAATTCTGCTAGCTCGCATGTGTTTTTGCGGTCAATCGTCGTAATTCCCTCGTTTATGGCAGTTTGCCAGTTCTGGTCTTGCGTCGCTTCTTCAAAACTAATATGTTCCGCATCTGCCAAAAGTCATACAAGGTGTGCCTCATTGGTTGAATCATACAAATCCTGCAAACTTCGCATCTTGGGTTGTAGTGGTTCATCTTCATCATTTGTAGCTTCGGAGTCTTGTTTGTTTGTTG
>JANMZB010000150.1:0-2391 GCA_031382725.1 Sphingobacteriaceae bacterium
CATCCAATAGTGGTCCTAGGGATGCTTTCTTAGCTTTACGATTGATACCCAAGATCATACATTGGTACATCGGGGGCAGTTGCCCCAGGAATCTCGGATCAATGATTCCGTGTAGTCCTGCTGGTAGGATTCGAAGTAGTACCGTCAACCCATCAATTTGCCGCTGGGGATCCTTCAAGGTATCATGGAGGAATTTATTGTAACGTTGAAAAAGTTCTCCTATCCTTGTCCGGGTTACGACGTTGACTGATGTCCATTCGTCACCTTGGTCTGTGGCTCGAACACTGATTTGCCGGAGGCATTCCAACGCCAAGATTATCCAGTTTCCATAATTTGGCTGGGACATTGGATTTCCGTCTTCTTGTCGGACCATGACTGAATCAAACTCCTTACCGTAGACGTCCTCCATCCCCATGTCTTTCGTGAATTGCAACCATACTCGCTTCATGTCCGGGATATCGGTAGATTGTGTCGTTATGTCTGGCGGGTTGTCTTCGGCGAGGGAATTCCATCCGCTGTCTTTCGATTGGTATTTGGATTGTCGCGATTGAAGGAATTGGATGGTAGATGGGTGATCAAGGAACGATCTGAATTCTGAGGTCATTTGCGTCTTCATCACCTCTAGTACCCGTAATTTGTCAGTTACTGAGGCATCGTAGGCTTCCTTGTACCGCTCTGATTTTTGTTGTTCTGCTTTCAATAATTCGTAGGCAGCGTAGCAATTTGATTGGTGAGTGCTGCATGATTCTCGTAGGCTGTCCCTTTCTTCCATGATGTGTATCATGGATGTCTCTAGGTTTTTCACGAGTCGTTTCAATTCGTCTTCTCGCGTCTTGGCGGTTGCTATTGTTCGTCGTTGGGAATCTAATTCCTCCTCAAGTAGACCATGGCTCGTAATGGTGGCTTCCAGCGTGTCGGATGTGGACTCTAGGGTTTCTCTAAGGGTCGTGATTTCTTCCTCCAGCTGGGCTTCATCTACCTCGTCTTCGTCCTGGTCACGGGCTATCCATCCGTTCACATTGAAAATCGTCGGGTCGAACTTATCGCCTGGTATCATCCCTTTTATCGCGTACACGTCAGACGCAATATCCAAATATTTATAGGGATGGGTGTTCCGCGTCCTGTCGATGAACCGACGTATGATCTCGGCTTCTGGTAGGACTAGTGCCGCCGCAAGGATGGTTAACGTCTCCATGACTTCTTCCGGTTTCTTAGTAGTATATACTTTATTCTTGATCTGGTTTACTGCCTCCTTTACGAAGGAGGGGAGTACGTTGGGTGATCGTAGGTTCGTTCCATCTGATAATTGCATCAGGTGGAGTATGGTATCCCCGATCTTCCCGGGGTTTGGACCGACTCCCTTCGACGTTGCCAACGCATGTATGTTTGTTTGCAGTATTTCTGCCCGCATCGATCGTGTGATCACTTGGTTGGTCCTGATCATGGATTCCTGGAGTCCTTTCTTCAATTCTACCGTTTTGAGCATGTGCGCCCTAATCTCATTTACGTCCGCATTCATTGGCCCCTCTTTTAACCGATCCGAAGACATCCATGTCTTGGGAGTATCAATCTCGTGGCACTTGTCGACATGTAACAGTTTGGATCGCAGCTCGGCTATCCGGGCAATTGTTTCTGCGGTCTCGGATACCGGTGTACGTGACACGTTCAGCATCTCATCGTATCTCGCAACCACTGTTCGATGCGTCCATCCGGCCTCTCCGTATTCGTGTATCTTGATATTGGCGGTGGTACGGAGCGGTAGTATACTGGTAACCGTCCCATGGATCGGTTGCCATGGCTCGAATGGTTCTTCTGTCGTGCGTGGCGACAATAATATGCATACCTGATCTCCAGGGGGAAACATATTTTGTCTTCCGTGCGCGGCGAGGTTCATTACTAGAGGTCGGTTGTTGATCGGGGTTATGAGACCATAATATACGTTCGGTCTTTCCATGTCGTTGGGGTCGATTGGCTGATCAGTCATGGTTCCTGTTTGTTGTACTCGGACTTTGTGCTTTATCGTCGATGGTGATTGTAATATTCTGCGTGGGCTGGTGTGAAGGATATCCGCGGTCCGGTTTGCTTGATGTACTATAGTTGTATTCTTTTTCGGTACGGACATAATTTTGTGTCGCATGGGTTCTCCCGGCAGCCAATGATTCGGTCTTTAGCCGTGTCTCGTACGTCGGTCAAGGATTCATTTTTGTGGTCCCTACCGTGGATCCAATACAAGTCGTACATATAGCGTGCCTGTGTAAAACTAATACTTTCGGTAGACAACACGCTTTTGGTAGTTAATACGTCAGTAACTAGCCGTATTGTACGCATATTGTGTCGTTTACCACATAGTTGTACACGGATCGTCCTCGCCTGAGCCTCTTTCCTACTGAG
>JANMZB010000161.1:0-4222 GCA_031382725.1 Sphingobacteriaceae bacterium
AACCCTTTCAACACCAACCCTGAAGCCAGGTTATATAAAACAGGAGATCTAGCCCGCTGGCTTCCGGATGGAAATCTGGAATACATCAGCAGAATAGATGACCAGGTAAAAGTACGTGGGCACCGGATAGACCTTGGCGAGATAGAGAATGTATTGCAGCAAAGCGGGCTGATAGACCAGGGCGTGATTATTGCAAGCGACGATGTGAGCGGCGATAAGCGTTTGGTGGGTTATGTAGTAGCCGAGAAAGGGTTTGATAAACAAGAGGTAATCAAATACCTGAATACTAAACTACCCGAATACATGGTACCGGCGCTATGGGTCGAACTGGATAAGCTGCCGGTAACGCAAAACGGTAAGGTTAACAAAAAAGTGCTGCCCGAACCGGAGGTGGGTAATCTTCAAAGCGAGAACTACGTAGCTCCGGAAACGGAAATAGAACACAAACTAGTTGCAATCTGGCAACAGTTATTAGGCGTTAATAAAATAGGAGTAGATGATAATTTTTTTGAATTGGGAGGCCATTCATTAATGGCAATGAGAGTAGTTGCTCATATTGAAAAAGAGTTATCGGTTACTATTCCAATTAAATTACTTTTTCAACTTACTACGGTAAGGGATTTGAGTAAATTTATAGAACTTCAGGGTGGTACAAATTCAGAGGAAAAAAGTACAGGAACATTTACAGTTTTAGATGTATAATTGTTCTACTAATTAATACGCCTCTGCAATCAGCTATTGTTGAATAAGTGTCAATGGAAGAAACTTTTACCAAAGTTATAAATATACTATATCTGGCGAAGCAGGATGAAGTCGAAATCATTTTAAATGATGACCGGCTTCAATTGAAAGTGCCTGAAAATAAAACCATTAGCCCCACTCTTTTAGAAGAGATAAAGAGCAATAGGGACTCCATAATTGCATTTTTAAGCAACGATAATTTAAGAATAAAGAAGGTAGATCTTCAAACTAAGATTACCAGAACTGATCCAAGCGATCGCCCATCTCAGATACCTTTATCATACAGTCAGGAGCGTTTATGGTTTATAGACCAGTTGGAAGGGAGTCTACAATACCATATAACTACAGTTTTGCGGCTAACAGGGAAACTCAACCTCGAGGCTTTGCAGTTTGCTTTAGCTCAAATCATCAACAGACATGAAATTCTTCGTACAGTATATGTTGAAGAAGGTGGTCAAGCATACCAGGTTATTAAAACAGTCGATGATTGGACTTTAGAGATAGTCGATGGAAAAGAATATGAAAATGATTCGGAAGGATTAAAGAAATATATCGCTCAAGAGGCTCGGAAGCCATTCAACTTATCCAAAGATGATGTCTTTAGGGCTAAAGCCATCAAACTTAAACAAGATGAATATATAGTCATCTTGATGATGCATCATATTGCTTCAGATGCCTGGTCCACACCGATTTTGGTGAAAGAGGTTGCTGAATTTTATAAATCATACGTCGAAAATCGGACTCCCACCTTAGCGGAATTGCCTTTACAGTTTTCTGATTATGTTCTCTGGCAAAGACGGTATTTACAAGGGGAGGTATTAGAAAAGAAGTTAAGCTACTGGAAAAAAAAGCTGGAAGGTGTTCCCACATTAAACCTCCCAACTGATTACACCCGCCCACTAGTCATTAGTTCTCGCGGAAGTTCCGTTGGATTTACTATTTCCCCGGAAACGGCTTCAGGTCTTCGGCAGTTAAGTCAGGCTCGTGGAGCCACACTATACATGACACTTTTGGCTGCCTTCAAAGTTTTGCTATATCGGTATAGCGGTCAGGAAGATATTTGTGTTGGTACTTCAATTGCCGGTCGTCCCCAAAAGGAATTAGAAGGTCTCATCGGATTTTTTGTGAACACTTTAGCCTTACGGGATGGGGTAAATGGTCAAATGAAGTTCGAGGAGCTGCTGGATAAAGTACGAAATACCATGCTTGGTGCTTACGATAATCAGGAAGTTCCCTTCGATAAAATAGTAGAATCGGTTGTAAAGGAACGAGATCCGGGACGTAGCCCGCTTTTTCAGGTTATGCTTGTACTACTTAATACCCCGGAAGTACAAAAGGTAGAGTTAGGCGAATTAGTACTTCGTGGCGAGTCTTACGAAAGCAACACTGTCAAATTCGAATTAACATTTATTCTTGTTGAAACCGGCAATGGTATTCGAGGTTCGGTTCTATATAGTACTGATCTCTATAAGCGTGACCGAATACAGCGCATGATCGGACATTTTACGACTTTTCTAAATTCGGTAGTCGCATCCCCTACTGACCAAATTGGTTTACTTGATATTTTAGATGTCAACGAAAAACACCAGCTGACAGAAGAAATTAACACGAGCCATTTCAATCATCCAGTTGATAAATCAGTGCTTCAGCTATTTGAAGAACAGGTCAAAAAAACGCCCGATGCAATTGCATTAAATTTTGAACGTCGGCAGTTTACCTACTCAGAAATAGAAGCCCGTTCTAATCAACTGGCTAACTATTTGCAAACTAAAGGAGTAGGTAATAATACCCTGGTGCCTTTATATATTGAGCGTGGTCCCGAAATGATCATCGGTATACTCGGAATATTTAAAGCCGGCGGTGCTTACGTACCTATTGATATCGATTTCCCGGCTCAAAGAGTTGATTTCATGCTGGCAGATACTGGAGCATCTGTGTTGGTTAGCAGCCAGTTGGGGCGGCAAAAGTTAGGATCAGAAAAAAGCCTGGAAATTATCGAGTTGGATTCCGATCAGGCTCCTTTCAATGCCTCCCCTCAAACTAAACCGCCTATTACTATATCTCCAGATCAACTGGCTTATGTAATTTATACATCTGGTTCTACAGGTAATCCTAAGGGTGTATTAATCACGCACAGTAATCTTACAGATTATATTTTCGGATTAGATGAACGCACCGGGATCAATTCCTGCAGTTCTTATGCGATGTTATCGAGCATTGCTACCGATTTAGGTAACACGGTACTCTTGAGTTGGATGGTATCTGGCGGCACTCTTCATATATTCTCTAAAGAAGGTGTCAGTCATATCGAAAATCTGCATCAATATTTTTCACGATATAAAATTGATTGCATAAAAATTGTGCCTTCTCATTGGAAGGCACTTAGCCTTGATAATATTCCGCTCCTTCCGGAAAAGATGCTTGTATTTGGCGGCGAGGCTTTACAGGCTGAACACGTACGAATGATACGTGACGCTGAAACAAATTGCCGGGTCATCAATCACTATGGACCTACAGAAACTACCGTGGGCAAGCTGGTTTATGAGGTAGATATTAATGAAGAGTATGAAGGCATTATCCCGATAGGCAAACCTTTTTCTAATACACATATCTATGTGGTAAACCGGGATATGGTTTTGAGCCCGATCGGTGTGCCAGGGGAATTGTATATCGGCGGGGCCGGAGTGGCGAAATCCTACTTGAATAACGATCAGCTAACTGATGAAAAGTTTATTAAAGATCCGTTTAACCCTGCCAATTCAACTCGTCTTTATAAAACCGGTGATTTAGTCAAATACCTACCCGACGGGAACATCCAATTTTTAGGTCGTGTAGACGACCAGGTTAAGATCCGCGGCTACCGTGTGGAGTTAGGTGAGATCGAGAGCGTCATTCAGGAGAGCGAACTTGTCAAACAAGCCGTAGTACTTGGCTTAGACGACAAACAAGGGAATAAACGCTTAGTCGCCTACGTAGTAGGAGAACAAACGTTCGACCGCGAAGCGCTGCTAGCCTACCTAAGGGACAAACTACCCGATTACATGGTACCCACGGTGGTAATGGAACTAGAAAGCCTGCCATTAGCCCCTAACGGGAAAGTAGACCGCAAGAGCCTGCCCGACCCTGACGAAGCCGAACAAAAGAGCGAGGAGTATACCGCACCGCGCAACGCCACCGAAACCCGGTTAGCCGAAATCTGGCAAAACATACTCGAAGTAGACCAGGTAGGCGTTCACGATGACTTTTTCGAGCTCGGCGGACATTCCCTGTTAGCCGTACGGCTGATCTCGGCCATCCGCAAAGCCTTTAAAGCCGAGCTGCCGATCAGCGATGTATTCGACTACCCCACCGTAGCCACCCTGGCTGCTCAATTGGAAGTACAGCAAACCGCCGGCAACACCGCTACAACCTTATTACCTGCTGTAGGCGCACAAACCCGCCCCGCACAAATCCCGCTCTCCTTTAGCCAGGAGCGGTTATG
>JANMZB010000167.1:0-4833 GCA_031382725.1 Sphingobacteriaceae bacterium
GTGAAACAGCGTGGCGTTCCTGGTATTCGCTCATATCAATCCGAACCATCGAATGTTCATCATTGAAAAGAAACTCTGCTAAAGCCTTTGCAAGCTCGGTTTTACCAACACCGGTTGTGCCCAGGAATATAAAAGAACCAATCGGCTTCCGTTTATCCTGCAAACCGGCACGCGAGCGGCGTATCGCATCAGATATCGCTTCAATAGCCTCCTCCTGACCCGCAACACGCTTATGCAATTCATCCTCCAGATTAAGCAGCTTTTCGCGCTCACTCTGAATCATCTTCGTTACCGGAATTCCGGTCCAGCGCGAAACCACACCCGCAATATCATCCGAAGTAACTTCTTCTTTCAGCATTCGTCCGCCAGATTGCTTCTCAGTCAATTCCTTTTTCAGGACTTCAACCTTATCCTGCGATTCTTTAATCTTACCGTAGCGAATCTCTGCAACACGACCGTAATCACCTGCACGTTCGGCCTGTTCGGCTTCAAGCTTATAATTTTCTATCTGTGCAACTTCCTGGTTAATACCGTCTACCATATCCTTTTCAGCTTTCCAGCTCGCCCTTAATGAGTCGCGGTCGGCAGAAAGATTTGCAATTTCTTCACTAAGCTCCGCAACTTTCTTAACGTCATTTTCCCGTTTAATAGCTTCTCGCTCAATTTCAAGCTGCATAATTTTGCGTTCCAGCTCATCAACCGCTTCGGGTACAGAATCCATTTCCAAACGAAGTTTCGAAGCGGCTTCATCCATCAGGTCGATGGCCTTATCCGGTAAAAACCGGTCGGCAATATATCGTTGAGATAACTCAACCGCAGCAATTATCGCTTCATCCTTTATACGAACCTTATGGTGAGTCTCATAGCGCTCCTTCAATCCGCGAAGAATTGAAATCGCATCCTGAGTGTCCGGCTCATCCACCATCACTTTTTGGAACCGGCGCTCTAACGCTTTGTCTTTCTCTAAATATTTCTGATACTCATTCAATGTCGTAGCCCCAATCGAGCGCAGCTCGCCCCGGGCCAAAGCAGGTTTTAAAATATTGGCGGCATCCATTGCCCCTTCACCACCTCCGGCTCCCACCAGCGTATGAATTTCGTCTATAAACAAGATAATCTCACCATCGCTTTGCGTAACCTCTTTAATCACCGCCTTTAAACGCTCTTCAAATTCACCTTTATATTTTGCACCGGCAATAAGCGCACCCATATCCAACGAAAAAACGGTTTTTGATTTCAGATTTTCCGGAACATCGCCCTTAATAATCCGGAAAGCGATACCTTCCGCAATAGCGGTTTTACCAACACCAGGCTCACCAATCAAAATGGGGTTGTTCTTGGTGCGTCGCGATAAGATTTGAATAACCCTTCTAATCTCTTCATCGCGACCAATAACCGGGTCGAGCTTACCCGATTCGGCGTAATCATTCAGATTCCGGGCGTATTTATTAAGTGCGTTAAACGTCGCTTCCGCGTTCTGGTCGGTTACTTTATTATTGCCACGTAACTCTGTAATCGCCTTCTTCAGGTCCTTTTCCGTTACACCGGCATCCTTGAGCATATTGCTCGCTTTATCGTTCGCGTTGAGTATTCCAAGCAGAATATGCTCCACCGAAACAAACTCATCTTTAAACTCCTTCAAATAACTTTGCGCTTTTATCAGCGTCGAATTAGTCGATGAAGAAAGGTAAATATTGCTGCCGCTCACTTTGGGGTAGTTGGAAATTTCAGCATCCAAAACCGTGTTCATGCGATTAATATTAACGTTTAATTTCTTTAACAGGTAGTTGATTACATTTTCATCAACCAGAAGCAGCGCCTTCAAAAGGTGCGCATTTTCAATAGCTTGTTGCTGATTGCCAACTGCAATTTCAGAAGCTTTCTGAACTGCTTCCTGCGCCTTGATTGTAAAATTATTTAAATTCATAGTACTTATCTATGGTCAAAACCATAGCCACAAGCGTTTTGATTTAAAATAACGGAAGTTTTGTCTTGAAGAAATTTTTTAGAATGACTAAACGTCTGATAGAAAATTATTTACCTGAAAAATTGACCTTTTTGGAAAGGTGCTAGCGTCTTTGTAGGTTAAGATAGTCCCGCTTTCCTTTCAAGTCCGCCCAGCGCGATGGCGAACCCGCTTCGGGCTTTTCATTCAATCGGGTTTGAAATTTAAGGCAGGTGGTGGTAGGTTATATTAACTTTCCAAAAGTTCAAAACTTTTGGAAAGTTTAATTAGTTTACTGTGTTTTCAATAGCGTTTCCCCATTCGGTTGGGTTATCACGCCATTTACGTAATAGATCCAGGTCGTCATTATTAATTAAACGATGCTCGGAAGCATATTGAATTAAAGCCTGGTAGTTCGAAAGTGTAGCATAACGGCATTTTGCCTTCTTAAAGTTTTGCGTGGCTTCATCTAAGCCATAGCTGAAAATGGCTACCAATCCGGCCACTTCACAACCTGCCTGACGTAATGCCTCAACAGCCTGTAAACTGCTTTTACCAGTTGAAATCAAATCCTCAACTACCACAACACGTTGGTTATCGAATATTTCTCCTTCAATTAAGCTTCCGGTGCCATGTTCTTTAGGTTTCGAACGAACATAAGCAAAGGGCAAACCCAGCTCTTGCGCAACAAGTACGCCTTGCGGGATACCTGCCGTAGCAACACCGGCTATTAGTCCAACAGATCCAAACTCTTCTTGAACAAGTGCGGTTAAATTTTGTCTGATATATGTTCTGATGGTTGAATGGGATAAAGTAATCCGGTTATCACAATAAATTGGCGACTTAATTCCAGATGCCCAGGTAAAAGGGTTGCTTGGTTGTAATTTAATTGCTTTTATTTGTAACAAGAACTCGGCTACTCGCTGTTCAATCTCACTCTTATTGATCATAGGTGCAAATGTATAGAATTTATATTAACGATACCGCTCTTATCATAGCAGATTTTTTACCAGGCGGACTAGGGAATTATCAACAAATTGATGAAGCCGAATTCAGCTTCACAAAGTTTTACCGCATGGTAAAAGGCACTCCCGGTTCTGTAAACGTATTACTTACAAAAGATCCTAAAAGTTTTTTTAAAAGTATCAGGAAGTCTTTTTTAGTAATAAAAGCTGCTGGCGGAGTGGTGAGAAATAAGGAAAATCAGTTTTTATTCATTTTCAGAAAAGGGAAGTGGGACTTACCCAAAGGGAAGTTGGATGAGGGTGAAAAGACAAAAAAAGCAGCTGTGAGAGAAGTCGAGGAGGAGTGTGGCATTAAGGTTTCTAAACTTGGAGATTTGCTGTGTAAAACCTGGCATGTTTACGAAGAAAAAGGGCAGGTTGTATTTAAAAAAACCACATGGTATAATATGAAAGCTGAGCGGCAGGACTTAATCCCTCAACTCGAAGAAGGGATTACTGAAGCACGCTGGCTGGCTTCCGCAGATTTTGACTACATCAAACAGAATACGTTTCCGTTAATACGGGATATTATCAGTCTGCTGGAAGTATAAGGATGAAATTGAAAATTGATGGACTTACAAAAACTCCAAAGCTTCTTTTGGAACAAACTGACTTACATCCCCCTTATGCTTTAAAATATCCCTCACAATTGTTGAGCTAATCGAAGAATAGCCCGGATTGCTAAGTATAAAAATACTTTCTATACCAGGTTCCAAAGCATGATTCATTTGAGCAATTCCTTTTTCGTATTCAAAGTCGGATACCGTGCGAATACCTCTTAGCATATATTGTGCGCCAATTTTTTTACAAAAATTCACGGTTAAGCCATTGTAAGAAACAACTTCAATTTTTGGCTCATTTTGAAAAACTGCTTCCATTATCTGGATACGCACTTCGGTCGTCAACTTCGATCTTTTAGAGCTGTTATTGCCGATTCCAATAATCACCTTATCAAATAATGAAACTGACCGATTCAATATATCAACGTGTGCGATAGTTACAGGATCAAATGAACCTGGGAATAATGCGATTTTCATTGAAGGTTTCATATGTTAAAGGTAATAGGTTAAAAGCAATAATATTCAAGTTTTGATTTTGGTTATTCTTGAGTTATAGGAGTAAAGAAACTAAACGATGAATATCCATATTTCCTCTGTTCAACGAAATTCGGATGGTTATCAAGCTTTTTAGTACTCGGATGTTCAATTACTAATAAACCATCGGATTTTAAAAGACCTTTCTCGAACACCAGTTCTGCAATTTGAGGAATCTGCGGCAAATCATAAGGCGGATCGGCAAAGATCAAATCAAAAGATTGAGTTTCTTCTTTCAAAAACTTAAATACATCGGCTTTAAAAGTGGTAATGTTATCGGTTTTATGCTGCTTTGCCAGTTCTTTCAAATATTTAATACAGCCCATGGCGCTATCAACCGAAATTACTTCTTCGGCTCCTCTGGATGCGAATTCCATCGAGATATTACCCGTACCGCTAAACAGATCGAGCACTTTTAACCCTTCAAAATCAATTTTGTTGTTTAGGATATTGAAAAGCGCCTCTTTGGCCATGTCGGTAGTTGGCCTTACTGGCAAATTTGATGGCGGAAAAAAGCGTAAGCCTTTTAATTTGCCACCAATTATTCGCATAAAATCAAACTAAGCAGGGAATAATACTGATGTTTGGGTAGTTGTTCAAAAGCAGGAGAGAATGTTGTAAGTATTGTGCTGTCCGCAAACTGTATATCCGAAAAATATTTCTCAACTCGCCGGTAATTCGCATCTCCCGAATCAATATATCCGCATAATGTTACTGAAATTTCTGCTGGTTCCACTTCGAATTGCTGCAATACGTTTAGCAGGAAATAATTGAAATCGTCCGCATTTTC
>JANMZB010000173.1:0-3952 GCA_031382725.1 Sphingobacteriaceae bacterium
GTCAGGCTGATGGTAACGAATAATAAATGTTGAGCAGTTAGCATACATTTCTATTAAATTAGACCATAAATCTGCGTACTCTTATAGAAAGTTCGTTTGGACTGAAGGGCTTAGTTATATAATCATCGGCGCCCAATTGAAAAGCTTCAAGAACAACGTTTTCCTGGCCCATAGCCGATAAGATCACGACAGGAATTCTTTTGCCCGGCATTTTTCTTACATGACCAATAATCTCCATTCCGGAAGTAAAGGGCATCATTAAGTCGGTAATAATTAAATCGGGTAGAAGTTTTTCAATTTGAATCAATGCCTCACGGCCGTCACGGGTGGTATAAACGGTATGTCCATCTTTTTTTAACCTGAATTCGAGTGTTTTCAGCATTAAAAGATCATCGTCCGCAACAAGTATATTCATATTGAGAGTTTATTTTAGATAGCGTTTGCTAACTTTTAATCGTAAAAAAGGCTAAAAAGGTTACAAAAAAGGTAGTTCCATTTTGAGAATACTTTATCTAAATGATTGATTTTGATTGTATTTATAATGGAGTAGCAATAACAATCATATGTTGTTAGACTGAACCTGGCTAATTAAGATTCTAAGCGATTTACTATTGATACTGCTGATGAAACATTTTGCCCGTTTAAACGCTTCTATAACAAATAATAAACCCGATATGAGTTACAAGCCAAGTCTATATTTAAGATTAAGCATTTACTTTCTTCCATTAATTTTCCTCGCATCATCTGTCACCAGCTGCAAAAAAAAGGTAACATTAGGCGAGCAGCCCGTTTTGGATAGCGTTTATATTACAAAGTATATACAGTCTCAACCCGAGTTTAAAGAATATTTAAGCTGGTCTAAGAAGTTTTACAGAGAAAGGAAGTTCAAATTAGGCTGGTTCAAAAACCACCAGCTGGTGCCTCAGGCTCAAAAAATGTTTTCGGTAATCAGTAAATCACACGAAGAAGGTCTTGATCCCAAAGAATACCAGTTAATTAATCTTGATGAGCGGCTAAAAGAACTCCAGGATTCGAAAAGAGATACCGCTAAATTTAATGATTTGGAGAAGAAACTCGATCTGGATTTGTCTGCTACATATTTCAATTTCGCCGACGATTACTATCGGGGTCTGGTTGTTCCTAAAGAAAATCAGGGAGTTGAGTGGGATATTAAAAGCAATAAAATTAAATTACACAAAGCCTTAATGACCTTACTGGGCGAAAGGAAAAGTAAATATCCTTATGCTGAATTTGGATCCTTACACCCGGAATATGCGAATTTGAAAAAGGCATTAATCCGGTATCGTGAAATACAAAAGAATGGTAGCTGGCCGAGTATACCTGCAAACACCGTTCTTAAACCCGGACAACAATCTCCCACAGTACTATTATTAAATAAGCGTCTTGCAGATTTACTTCCAAAAACCGAAGGTGCTGCAATTGATAGTTCAACTTACAGCCCGGCCTTAGTGGAAGCTGTTAAAAAGTTCCAGCAGTTACATGGTCAAAAAGCTGATGGAAATATTGGTCCGGCTACAGTAAAGCTTTTAAATGTACCCGTACAAAATCGTATTCGCCAGATCATTATCAATATGGAAAGGTGGAGATGGATTCCTAAGAGTTTTGAGCCAAGTTATCTTTTAGTAAACATCCCGGAATACAAACTTCATGTAATTGAAATATCGAAAGAAGTAATGAACATGAATGTAATTGTAGGAAAGGTTTTACATGAAACCCCAATTTTCAGCGACAGACTAGAAAATGTAGTTTTATCGCCATACTGGAATATTCCTCCCGGAATATTAAAAGATGAAATTGTACCAAAAGTAACAAGCGATCCTGGATTTTTGGATAGGATGGATATGGAGATCGTTACTCATAAAGGAGCAGCCGTCGATGCTGCATCAGTAGATTGGAGCCAGGCCGGTAATGACGATTTTCAATATATTGTAAGACGCAGGCCGGGACCTAAGAATGATTTAGGAGATGTGAAGTTCATCTTTCCAAATGATAATAATGTCTATTTACACGACACCCCACATGATGAATTATTCAGTCAGTCTAAAAGAGGCTTTAGTCATGGTTGCGTTAGGGTAGAACGTCCTCTGGAGTTAGCCACTTATTTATTAAGAGACGTTTCTGGCTGGGACAAAGGCAGAATTATGCAGCAAATCAGCACAAGGGAAGAGAAATATGTTAAGGTTAAACAGAAGCTTCCTATTTACCTGGTTTATTTTACATCAGCGGCAGATGCCAATGGTAATGTGCAATTTTTTGAAGACATCTATGGGCATGACCAGAAGCTAGCTTCAATGTATTTTAGTAAATTATAAGATCATATAAACCATGCGGCTTATTGTGTAAGTTTGAGAATGAATCCTGAAATACTTACACAATTGGTTAGCATGAAAATGCCTTTCGGGAAATACCAGGGAAGCTTGATTTGCAACCTTCCCGAAAGTTACCTGGTTTGGTTTCATCAAAAAGGATTTCCTCCAGGTAAGCTAGGAGTTCTTTTAGGAACCATGTACGAGATTAAACTTAACGGTTTAGAATACCTTCTTCAGCCACTCAAAAATTTGAAATCTTCCTGAGATAATCTAATTCAAATTAGCTATTGCAAGTTAATTTTAGCAAACAATACCTTGTCTCTAAGGTTATTATGTTGCCTATTAATGCATTCTGATATGAAATACATACAATCAAAAAATACTGACGGGTCGACCATTAATCTATATTATGAAGATTGGGGTTCTGGAGATCCCGTAATTTTTATACATGGCTGGCCGTTAGACCACCAAATGTGGGAAAACCAAATGCGCGTACTCCCTGAAATGGGTTTACGATGCATCGCATACGATCGCAGAGGTTTTGGCAAATCCGACAAACCCTGGAGCGGTTATGATTATGATACTTTCGCAGACGACTTAAAAGCAGTTTTGGATCAATTGGATTTACAAAATGTAACACTGGTTGGATTTTCAATGGGTGGAGGTGAAGTGGTGCGATACTTCAGTCGCCATGGTGGAAACCGGGTATCAAAAGTGGTTCTTCTATCTTCCATTGCTCCTTATACACTTAAAACGGCTGATAATCCTGACGGCGTACCAATGGAAGTACTACAGGAAATGATCGAAAGTATTCAGAAAGACAGGCCAGCATTTTTAACCAGTTTTGGAAAAATGTTTTATGGGGTAAACGTAATTAGCCATCAGGTTAGTCAGGCTATGCTCGACTGGAATTTGATGGTAGCTATGCAGGCATCGCCAAAAGCAACCATAGATTGTATCCATGCTTTTGGAGAAACTGATTTTAGAT
Source organism: Sphingobacteriaceae bacterium (assembly GCA_031382725.1). GTDB lineage: Bacteria > Bacteroidota > Bacteroidia > Sphingobacteriales > Sphingobacteriaceae > Paradesertivirga. The sequence goes on from JANMZB010000173.1 coordinate 3,319, forward strand.
CAGAAATGAATACGATTAATGTTCCAACCTTAGTGATTCATGGCGATAATGATAAGATTGTTCCTATTGAAGCAACCGGTGAATCGGCTGCACGATTAATTCCGGGTGCGAAATATATTGTTTACGAAGATTCTCCTCATGGTTTGTTTATAACCGATAATGAAGATCTGAATGCCGACTTGTTAGAATTTATCGGCGCAAAAACTCATTCGATGGTTTAATAATTTGTCTGGATTTATTAAAGCAAAATTTCTATATTTGAAATAATGAGCCAAAGCAATTATATAATTTCTGTCTTAGCAGTCGCAGTACACGCGCATTGACGGGAATTATATATCAGAAAATATTCTAAGCCCGTCCAATTTGGTCGGGTTTTTTTGTTTAAAAAAGATGTTAAAAATTAACAAAAATATCAATCTATCAGCAATCATTGTCGTGGCAGTGGTGGCATTTTGCCTGGCGGAATAGATTGATATATAAAAAATTAAGTATCGAGGGCGTCTCAAAAAGGCGTCCTCTTTTTTTTTGTTATATAGCCAGTATCCCTGGTGATTATTTTTTAGTTCGGTTCTGGCCACGCTATTTTAAAAAAGCGGAGCTTATCCGCGCTTTTAAGCGGCTTTTTTTCTGATAT
>JANMZB010000184.1:0-1125 GCA_031382725.1 Sphingobacteriaceae bacterium
TATTCGACAACTACTAATCAAAATTCCATTAGCATTTGTTCTCGGTGATGCAAAAAGTCAAGATCATTTATGTGGTAGATTTGGTGGACACAACACATCACGAATGTGTAGGGCATGTCACGTTACTTTCCAAGATTCAGACGATACAACTCATAAATGCAAATGGGTGCAACACAACCAATTTATCGACACAATTAACGTCGCATTAAATTTAGACGAAATAAATAAAAACAAAAGGAAACATGCCTGCGAAGTGTTACAAAAACATTCTCAACATGCGGTGATTAATTCATTCGATGATGTAGATTTTGCAGGAAGCAAGGGCGGTATATTTGGGGCTACTCCTCATGACTTAATGCATGCTTTCTTGGAAGGAATATTAAAATATTCCACACGATTATTTATTAATGGATTTAATACTTCAGTAAAGGCTGAAATTGATTTATTGGTCGATGAAATTTTTACAGATGTAAGATCTTCAGAATCAAAGAATATGCCTCGGGTAAACTTTACTAAAGGAATGACAAATCTGACAATGATAACAGCAGACGAAGAAGTAGGAATGGCTTTAACGTTACTTATAATTGGTCAAACAAACAAAGGAAAAATTATTTTCGACAAACGCAACAATGGAACAACAGAAAAAATCTTAGAAGACAACGAATTACCAAGTACACAACAATTTATTGAAGTCATAGAAATTTTACTATCATTCCACTCATGGTATAAATCTGAAAACCCAATAAAATGGAATGAATCACATTCCATCGAGCAATTACTTAAATCAGTAACAGTATTGTTAAATAAAGGAAAATTAACATTACCCCGAGAAGAGGGGAATGGTTGGAAAATCCAAAAGTTTCATGAATTAATGCATATACCATTCGATGTTAACAAATTTGGTTCTCCCAAGAATTTTGATACAGGAATCATGGAAAATAGATTAATACACGTTGGGAAAATTAATGCAAAAACAACCCAAAAAAGAGGTCCGAAAATATTTACACGTCAATTAGGAGATAGAATATATCAACAACAATGTTTTGAAAAAGCGAAACGATGTGTAATAAATGATTCGGAATATAATGAAATCGATGATGAAGAATCAATTTCATCGAGTGATAG
>JANMZB010000235.1:0-14886 GCA_031382725.1 Sphingobacteriaceae bacterium
TTCGACAAACTACGCTCGTCATAAACGGTTCCTGGCTGCTGCCCTTCAAACAGCCAGCTAATCGGCTTATATAATTTATAATACTCTCGCAACATCAACAGAATTTGAGGCGATAGTGGAACAATACGATCCTTTTTGCCCTTTGCCTGCTTCACCATAATTAAATTTCTTTTCGAATCAATATCCAGAGGCTTCAGATTTAACAACTCACTACGCCTTAAGCCGCAGCTGTAAATCAAACTCAGCATTGTTCGGTGTTTAAGATTACTATGGGCCTGAAGTATCTGTTTAACCTCGGCTTTACTCAAAACATTAGGCAGTAATTTTTCTCGTTTCGGACGGTAAACTTTTTCTACGTTTAAAACTGTGTTGCTCTGGGTATTGAAATACAATTTTATGGCGTTAACAATTTGATTCTGATAGGATGCAGAGAGATTATTTTTAATAATGTAGTTATCGTAATAAAAAACTACATCCTCATTGGTGATGCTGTTAACCGGCTTGTTGTTGTAAAAAAACAAAAAAGATTTTAGTGCTTCGCTATAGGTTTTTATCGTGTTTTTACTATATCTTTTTGTGGTTAGATATACAACAAAGGCTGATACCTGCTCAAGTTTGTCTGTCTGAAGTACACCTTCATGACTATCTGTGATCTTGAATTTAACTTTGTTTTCTAAGGAGTTAGGAATATGCCAAACTCGCAGACTACTACTCCAGCGGCAATCGTCCAACTTTTTTATCCTGTCAATCAAGTCATTATCCTTCTCGAACCAAACCGCAATTCTCTTTTCTTTTTTATGTTCTATTATTTCGGCTTTCCATTTCATAAGTATAGATTAGATAGATAAGCTAATATAAAAATAAAGCTACAACAAAAGAGGATGGTCAATCACAACGTGACACCCGCGCCAGGGATTGAACCGAAAATCCTTTTTTCCGTCCGCGGGTTCTTCACCCGCGGCTAACGGAAAAAAGATTGCAGGGTAAAGCCCGCCCGGGCGCCCAAATTCATAATTCCAGATTAAAATTTATTGAGGATGTTCTTACACATCAAACTTATCCAACAACTTCAGCAGCGTTGCAAAGTCTTTCGGGTAGGGCGCTTCAACAGTTATTTCGTCACTTTCGTTGATCTTAAAAGTAACCTCTTTTGCGTGGAGAGCAAAGCGTTTCATAATTGGTAACTCTTCCTGATCTTTACCTAAACGGTAGCCGCGCTTTATGCCCGAAAGCAAAACCGGCTGGCCTCCATACATATCATCTCCGGCTATAGCCGCACGTTGCGAGGCTAAATGAATCCGAATCTGATGCATACGCCCCGTGATGGGCTGGCATTCGATTAAGGTATAGTTTTTATAAAACTTAATAGAATTAAACAACGTTTGAGCAGCTTTTCCCTCCTGCCTGCTGATAGCTACATTTTTATTTCCAAGATTGAGTATAGGGAGATTGACGCTTAGTTCATTAAATTGATGCGTACCGTTTACTACGGCGTGGTATACTTTCTTTACTTTCCGTCGTTCGAACTGCATCGAAACCAGGCGATAAGCATCTGGATTTTTAGCAATAATTAAGCATCCTGAGGTTTCTTTATCCAGCCTGTGGCAAACCTGCGCATCTGGTGTGTATTGCTTTGCCAGGCGCAAAATACTTAATTCACCGCCTTCGCGCTCGTCAAGTGAACTAATAAATGGCGGCTTATTAACAACAATCAAATCGCTGTTTTCGAACAGGATGCAATCTTTAAAATTTGGAAATTTCACGGGGCAAAAGTACAGAAAAACAATTCGCATTTAAGCGCCTTGGTCTATGCTACGTCAAACTTATAGCCTACGCCTTTTACCGTGCTGATATAGTCTTCTCCAAGCTTTTCGCGCACTTTACGAATGTGTACATCAATGGTGCGGTTCGTTACCACTACAGAATCTTCCCAGATACTTTTCAAAATTACATCGCGGGTATAAACTTTTCCTGGCTTGGAGGCAAGCAGATACAAAAGTTCAAACTCTTTTTTAGCGAGTACTATTTTTTGGGAGTTACGGTAAACCATATAGGTTTCCCGATCGATAATCAGATCGCCAATTTCAAGCTTATTTTCTATGGCTTCTTCCGGCTGACTATTTCTTCTTAAGATCGCATTTATACGACTCACCAATGCCCGTGGCTTTATCGGCTTGGCAATATAATCGTCGGCTCCTACGTTAAAACCTGCAATTTCCGAATATTCTTCGCTGCGTGCCGTAAGAAAAACCATAAAGGTATTTTTGAATTCATTCATGGTGCGCAGAATACGACAGGCTTCAATCCCGTCCATTTTCGGCATCATAATATCAAGAATAATTAAATCGGGATGTGAGCGCTTGGCTTCAGAAACACCTTCCTGACCGTTGGAAGCTGTAAAAACATGGTAACCTTCTTTTTTAAGATTGTATTCTATCAGTTCCCTGATATCGGGTTCATCATCTACAATTAAAATTTTTTGTCTGGTTGAACTCATGATCTATATTTACCACTAAAGTATAACCTTAAAAGAAGCAAATAGTTAAACCATTGTTAAGTAATTGTTAACAATAGCAATGTCTTAACAAGATAGTGTAATTAATTCAATGTACTGGTAAGAATTTCTTCAAGCTCCTGGCCACGAAGATTTTTTCCAATGATCTTCCCGTCCTTATCTAACAAGAACGACATTGGTATCCCTTCAATACTATATTGCTTTACAACTTTGCTGTCCCATTGCTTTAATTCGGAAACGTGATTCCAGGTTAGGTTATCGTCTTTTATCGCTTTGAGCCATAAATCCCTATTGTTATCTAAGGAAACCCCAAGCACTGTAAAGCCTTTGTTTTTAAAGGTATTGTATTGCTTAACCACATTTGGATTTTCTTCCCGGCAAGGCCCGCACCACGATGCCCAAAAATCCAGCAATACATATTGACCTCTAAACTGAGAAAGCTTTACACTTTTTCCATCAACAGATGTCATTTCAAAATCGGGAGCAACTTTTCCAACAGATAATGCCAGGATATTATCCATTTTCTTAAGAAACTCCTGGACAGCTTTCGTATTAGGAAATTTTCCCTTTATACTACTTGCATAAGCTAATAATTGCGTCTCATATTTGGTTTGATCCAGCGAGCTGATGGCGTAAAAACCGGCGAGGTTATCTTTATTTTCGTCTGAAAATTTGAGCGTTTCTTTGGCAAAGTCGTCCATGTTTTTTTCGAAACGTGGTATCAAAACTTTTTCGAGTGATTCTTTCGAACCAGGATCCTGGCTTACTTTATCCTGATATTCTTTCTGAATGTCGAGGTAGATTTTACCATACCTACTGCTTATTGTATTAAACGCTTTTAGCTTTTCGGCATTATCCGATCCTGTTAATTCAAAGACACCGGCTTCGTTAGCGTAATCGGCTTTAAAATCTAATTCATCGCCATTTTGAGCAATTAAAGGATATGTTTTTTGCTCTGCGGCGATGTAATAAAAATCAACATCAGGCGAAGCCACATGAAATTTAAATTCACCGTCGGCATTTAAGATTGCAGAATCTACAAGCTTATCGCCCTTGTAAATAGCCACTTTTTTTAAGTTGCCAAAGTTTTCAAGCTTTCCATCAACGGTAAATTCGTCGCTTTTTTTGCAAGCCGTTAATACAGTAATTAACAGCAGTGCTATCCCAATTATTTTTTTCACTTTAATGATTCTAATTTTTCTATAAGTAACTTGTTAGCTGTTTTCGGGTCTATCTTTCCTTTCGAAATCTTCATCACTTCACCCATAAACAATCCTAAAACGCCTTTTTTACCTTTATTATATTCAACTACCTTTTCAGGATACAAGGAAACGGCCTGATTGATGTAACCCACTAGTTCATCTCCGTGGGTATCGATCAAAAGATTCAATTCTTGTACCAGATCAAGAAGATCAACACCCGGATTTTTTACCAGTGCCGGAAACAAGGTTTGACTTGCTGCCGAATTATTGATCTTCCCGTCATCTACTAACGAAATAATGTCGGCAATAGATTTTGCCGGTATTTTCAATCGGATATCTTCATCCGGTTTGCCATTCAAATAAGATTGGACAGGCCCGTTTACCCAGTTTGATGCCGATTTGTAGTTTGAAGTAAAGGTGATTACCTCCTGAAAATAATCAGAAACAGCTTTATCTGAGGTTAATTGCAAAGCGTCGGATTCGGATAAGCCTAAGGTTTGTGTATAGCGTTTCACGCGTTGCTCAGGAAGTTCAGGAAGATCCCCCTTAATTTGCTGGATCAGTTCATCGCTTAAAATAAGCGGCTGCAAATCCGGTTCAGGAAAATAACGATAGTCATAAGCCATTTCCTTTGACCGTAAAACGGATGTGATTCCGCTTGCGGCATCAAAATTCAGTGTGTTCTGATCGATCTTTTCACCCTCTTCAATTAATTCAACCTGCCGGCGAAACTCATAATTAACAGCCCTTTGAAGATTTCGGATAGAATTTAAATTTTTTACTTCACAACGTGAACCGTAATCTGGAGCTCCTTTTAGGCGTACGGAAATATTTGCATCGCAGCGTAAGCTGCCCTCTTCCATATTTCCATCGCAAATGTCCAGGTACCTTACCAATTTTCGAACTTCAGTTAAATAAGCCGCAGCTTCTTCAGCCGAACGCAAATCCGGTTCAGAGACGATTTCAATGAGCGGCACCCCTGCCCTGTTCAAATCAATAAGCGAATTTCGGGGATCTTTATCATGAATACTTTTACCCGCATCCTCTTCCATGTGTATCCGGTTTAACCGGATTTTTTTCTCGCTGCCGTCTTTCAAGTTTATCGGAACATAACCTTTCTGACAAATAGGTAATTCATCTTGCGTGATCTGGTAACCTTTTGGAAGATCGGCATAGAAATAATTCTTACGATCGAAGCGATTTACTTTGTTAATAGTGCAATTAGTCGCTAATCCCATTTTAATGGCATAAGCAACAACACGTTTATTAAGTCGGGGCAAAGAGCCGGGCAAACCCAACGAAACTAAACTGGTATGGTGATTGGGCTCTGCGCCAAAAGTCGCCGGATCTGACGAAAAAATCTTAGTATTTGTCGCTAATTGCGCATGAATTTCAAGGCCTACCACCAATTCATACTTATCGAAAACCTCTGGGTTAAGTACTTTTTGTTCCGTTTTCATTTATCGCAAGGGAGCCAAATATACTATTTCTGTTTAATGATGGTGAAATAGGGTGGAAGTTCTGGGATATTTCACGCAAAGCAGGGAAGAATAAACTACGCAAAGGGCGCGAAGCTGGTATTTATCTTAGCGATCTTTGCGCTAAAACTTTGTGTTCTTTGCGTGAAACCTAACTGCTCTCTCATCATAATCGCTTGGAATTATACCAGTCAAACTTTCTACCAAAGAACTAACAGCCGATTTCTTTTTTGTTTCCCGGGTTATCGAATTAAGATAGTTCTCGATTAGTTTGGAAAGACTTATTTGATGGCTTTTGGCGTAAGTTTTTGCTGCATTGATTATTTCATTATTAAGATTTAAGGTGAGCCTGGTGTTCATGATATTAATTTAAGTTTTAATAACAAAGTATCACGTTTGGTTTTGTCGATGGTGAGTTTTACTGTGATTCCAAAGGCTTGGTTCGTGTCCTCACGAACCATTAAAAGTTTATACTCCTGACTCTCGAAACAACTTGAGAATTTTAGGCGAGTAAATAATGGATATTGTTTCGTGGGGACACGAACCAAGGCGTGGGAAATTAAAATATTCTTAACTGGCAAATTATACATGCCTTCAAAACCTATCGAACAGCTGATGTTGAACAGCCGACTTCTATTTTTCGTTGTCGATCAATTTCCAAATTTCTCCGTTAAAATTGGATTTTGTTATTCCGGTAACTTTTTCAAGTGTCTTAAAATAATTTTCGTTGTTCTTTTCATAAGGTCCACTTGTTATTAATTGTAAAACCTTGTCAAAACCCTGTTCCTTTTCGACTTTTTTTATAATCAAAGCACTTATTACATACTCGGGACGGAGATGTTTTTGAGGGCTGTCTCCAAAGTTTTCAAATTTTCCGAATTCTTCTAACCAATTCTTTTTTCTATCCGAGCTCACTCGTTCTGTAAACATTTTCCAAATCTCCTTCCAAGTCAAACCCCAACTTCCGCCAAATAAATGAGCGCATCCTTCATCGAATACTTTGTTGTATTTCGCTCTAGAAACAACCCTAAACATTCTATCGTGCCACAAATCATGAGGGTCGAATTCGTTAAAACTGGCGTTGCTATCTCCATAAACAATCAATTTTCTGTCACCTTGATATGAACTCCAAACGCTTTCAGTTCTTCCATTATAATCTGCCTTATACTCAACACCAATCAGCCTTCCTAATTCTATAATATTGTCAGTACAATATATGTCGGTGGTTTTATTCTTTGATTTAAGTTTTAAGTCAAAATTTGAAACTAATTTATTATACTCCTTTACCTTGTTTTTGTTAATCGTGTGTTGGTAATGAAATGTATTGCTTCCAGCTTTTTTGATCTTCCATTTTTTTGTATTCTTTACAAGAGGAGAAGAGAACACAAATGCATTGTTTAGTCGATGTGCAATAAATGTGAAACTTGCCCTTAGATAAGCAATATTCTCATTCATTCCGATGTATGATACCTGTATCAAATAACCATTTTCGCTAAGCGAGAGAATGTTAGTCAAATAAGGTTTGTAAAACGCATCATCTTTATACTTTTCACTTTTTTCTATTCCCTTAATCTCGTCAAGTAAAATAAAAGACTCTAACTTTTCGCTTTCAAAGATGAATTTATTCTCTTCGTTAGGTTTCTGCAATGATGTTAAAAAATTGTTTAGTGAAGTTGTTAAAATTTTACTTTCAATACTGTCTTTAGGTAAATTTATATTGGTATTTAGTCGCAATAGACTTGTCTGCGCATTGGAAAAAAGTGTCGTAATTAGTAGTACAAGTAGTATATATGATTTGGTAAACTTCATATGCTGGTTATTTGCCTGTTAAAATTCGGCGGTTGGCACTTCTAATAACCATTGCCTTTTCGCACTTTTAATATTACCAGCTTTCAACTCACAGCCTCTCTTATCCTAACAAGCTTCACTAACAACTCCTCCAACAAACTCAGGTGCAACATATTTGCCCCATCAGATTTGGCATTCTCCGGTTCCGGATGCGTTTCGATAAATAATCCATCCGCACCAACGGCAATAGCTGCTTTAGCTATTGTTTCTATCAAGTCGGGCTTGCCGCCTGTAACTCCCGAGGTTTGGTTAGGCTGCTGGAGAGAATGAGTGCAATCCATAACAACAGGCACACCAAAAGATTTCATTTCCGGGATACCGCGATAATCTACAATCAGATCCTGGTAACCAAAAGTGTTGCCTCTGTCGGTTAAAATAACTTTATCATTGCCGCTGTCTTTTACCTTATCTACCGCAAACTTCATAGAACCCGCAGATAGAAACTGGCCCTTTTTGATATTAACCACTTTTCCGGTATTTGCCGCTGCAACTAAAAGATCTGTTTGGCGACACAAAAATGCGGGAATTTGCAATACATCAACATATTCAGCAGCCATTGAAGCTTCTTCTGCAGCATGAATATCGGTAACCGTGGGTACACCAAACTCTTTGCTGATTTTAGCAAGAATCTTAAGGGCTTTTTCATCACCAATACCACTAAACGTATCTATTCGAGAGCGGTTTGCTTTTCGGTATGAGCCTTTAAAAATATAAGGGATATTAAGCTTTGTGGTAATTCCGACAATTTTTTCGGCGATTTTAAAAGCGATTTCTTCACCTTCTATGGCACAGGGACCAGCCATTAAGAAAAAATTACCCGAGTCGGTAAATTTAATCTGAGGAATTTGATGAATCATTAATTACCTAGTTCTGATAAGAATTTAATACGCATTAATTGGATTTCCTCACGGGTGTAATCATCGCTTCCCAATTCTTTTAAAGCTTCATCAATCGAATCAACTTCGGCACCTCTAAAATAATCGAACACTTCATCCTGGCGGTCTTCATCAATCAGCTCATCAATATAATAATTCAGATTTAGCTTAGTTCCCGAGCTTACAATCGTTTCTACTTCTTTAAGAATGTCTTCGTAAGTGATTCCTTTTGATGAGGCGATATCATCCAGTGCCAACTGCCTGTCGATGTTTTGAATAATAGATACCTTCAAAGCTGATTTATTGGCTGCACTTTTAATTACCAGATCAATAGGACGGTCAATATCGTTCTCTTCTACGTATTTACCAATCAGTTCAATAAATGGCCCGCCAAACTTCATGGCTTTGCCCGATCCTACACCATGTATCTGCTTCAATTCATCCAGTGAAACCGGATAATGAGTACACATTTCCTCTAAAGACGGATCTTGAAAAAGAACAAAAGGCGGAAGATTCTTTTGCTTGGCAAGCTTCTTCCGTAAATCTTTCAGCATTTGCAGCAAGGCAGTATCTAACGTTCCCGCGCCTTGTTGTGCGCCATCGTCGGCATCATCTTCCCCCATTTCCATCACACGGTTTAGTATAAAGCGTAAAGAATGTGGATTACTAATGAACGACTTTCCCGATTTGGTTATATGAAGCAAGCCATAGTTATCAATGTCTTTCGACAGATAATTACTTAGAAGTGCCTGGCGTAAAAGAGATTTCCAATAAATTAATCCATCTTCTTTACCCGTTCCAAAGCAAGGAAGTTTGTTGTGATCGTAAGCGATAATTTGAGCATTTTCTTCGCCCATCATAATATTGATGATATGATGATCATCAAATTTTTCACCTAAATCGAGGATGAGTTGAAGAACCAGTTTTAAATTATCCGATGCATCGAAATGCGTTTTAGGTGCCCGGCAGCAATCACACATACTGCTACATCCCGCTTCATTAAAGTTTTCGCCGAAATAGTGTAGAATCTGCTTTCTCCGGCAAACGGAAGATTCGGCATAATCAATTACCTCTTTAAGAATTTGGGTGCCAATTTCACGTTCTGAAACGGGCTTATCTTTCATAAACTTAGCCAGCTTATCAATGTCTTTCTCAGCGTAAAATGCTACGCAGATGCCCTCGCCACCATCTCTTCCGGCACGACCTGTTTCCTGGTAATACCCTTCCATTGACTTGGGTATGTCGTGATGAATTACAAAGCGAACGTCAGGTTTATCGATACCCATTCCAAAAGCTATCGTGGCAACGATAACTTCGACATCTTCCATTAGAAATTTATCCTGTGTATCTGCCCGTGTTTTAGGATCTAAACCAGCGTGATAAGGAAGTGCCTTAATGCCATTCAAATTCAGTGCTTCCGCAACTTCTTCAACCTTCTTCCTGCTTAAACAATAGATAATACCAGATTTGCCCATGTTCCCTTTTATGAAACGGACAATCTCCTTCATAATATTTCGCTTCGGCCGTACTTCGTAATACAAATTGGGCCGATTGAACGATGATTTAAATAAAGTGGAATCTGTCATTTGCAGATTCTTGATAATATCCTGCTGAACTTTTGGAGTTGCGGTTGCGGTAAGCGCTATAATGGGAATGTTATCGCCAAGAGAACTAATAACTTGACGGATTTTACGGTACTCTGGTCTGAAATCATGTCCCCATTCGGAGATACAATGCGCTTCATCAACCGCGACAAACGATATCGTGATTAAATTTAAAAAATCAATATTTTCTGCTTTAGCTAGAGACTCAGGCGCAACGTATAAAAGCTTGGTTTCACCACTTAAAACATCCTGCTTTACTTTAGTTATTTCTGCTTTATTTAAGGAAGAATTTAAAAAGTGAGCAATGCTTTCAGTACCGCCAAACGCTCTGAGCTGATCCACCTGATTTTTCATCAAGGCAATAAGCGGAGAAATCACAATTGCAGTCCCCTCTGTCATTAACGCCGGTAATTGATAACAGATGGATTTACCTCCTCCTGTAGGCATAATCACAAACGTATCACGATTTTGAAGAACGTTTGTTATTATGGCCTCCTGCTCACCTTTAAAATTATCAAACCCAAAAAAATTCTGTAAATTATCAAATAACGACTTCTTTGTCTCCATGTCCCTCCGGAATAAAAATTAGAAAGGCTAACTTTAAATATCAAAATAACATATTTTTGCTGAAAATCTGTACTTTAAATAAAAAAACTTCTATTGAAGACCCCTGCGGAAATTTTATCCATCGCCAAAAAGACGCTCGAAACCGAGGCTGATGGAATAAACGGCCTTATCGAAAAATTAGATTCCAGCTTTGCGAAAATAATAGATCATATTCATCAGATAAAAGGTCGTGTTATAATCACTGGAGTTGGCAAAAGTGCCATAATCGCTCAGAAAATTGTCGCTACGTTTAACTCAACGGGTACGCCTTCCATCTTTATGCACGCTGCCGATGCGGTTCACGGAGATCTGGGAATTATCCAAAAAGACGATCTTGTAATATGCATCTCCAAAAGCGGAAATACATCCGAAATTAAAATTCTGGTTCCCTTTTTAAAGCAAGCTGGCAATACCCTTATCGGGATGGTTGGCGACATAAATTCCTATCTGGCTCAACAAGCTGATTTTGTTTTAGACACCACAATAGAGAAGGAAGCTTGTCCGCATAACCTGGCCCCAACTACCAGCACTACGGCACAATTAGCCATGGGCGATGTGTTGGCCGTTTGTTTATTAGAGTGTCGTGAATTTACCACAGAAGACTTCGCGAAATATCATCCCGGCGGCTCTTTGGGCAAACGCTTGTATTTAAAGGTCAAGGATTTATATACCAATAACCACAAGCCGGAAATTAGCCCGGAAGCATCCATACGAGAGGTTATTTTAGAAATTACCAGGAACCGTTTGGGTGCGGTAACCGTAGTAAGGGGCAATCAAATCGCCGGAATCATTACTGATGGAGACATCAGAAGGATGATGGAGAAATACACTTCTTTCGAAAATCTGACTGCAAATGATATCATGGGTAAATCCCCGCGATTAATCGAAAGTACCGAGCTTGCAGTAAGTGCTTTGGAGATTATGCGAAATAATAATATCACACAATTAATAGTGGCAGACCAAGGAAGTTATAAAGGAATTATACATTTGCACGATTTACTTAGAGAAGGAATTATATAAATAATAAAATGAAAAACTATTACGCAATAATAATGGCCGGTGGTATCGGCAGTCGTTTTTGGCCAATAAGCCGTTCGGTACATCCAAAACAATTTATCGATATCCTTGGAACCGGGCAAACACTTATTCAAACTACCTACGAGCGTTTCCTGAAAATTGTACCGGCAGAAAATATTTTTATAGTTACCAATGAAAGTTACTCAGCTTTGGTAAAACAGCAATTGCCTGCTATTGACGAAAGTCAGATTTTAGGTGAGCCGGTCATGAGAAATACAGCTCCTTGTATCGCTTATGCCTGCCATAAAATTAATATGCTGAATCCGGAGGCATCAATTGTGGTGGCTCCTTCCGATCACCTGATTTTAAATACTGAAGGATTCGTAAATGATATACAAAATGCTTTAGCCGCTGCAACGCGGAATAATTGCCTTATCACTTTGGGTATTAAACCATCGCGCCCTGATACGGGATATGGTTATATTCAATTTACTGATGAAACCATTGACAACGATTTCCATAAAGTAAAAACCTTTACAGAAAAACCAAATCTTGATCTTGCGAAAACGTTCGTTCAGAGTGGCGACTTTTTGTGGAATGCGGGGATTTTTGTTTGGTCGGCAGCATCGATTTTAAAAGCCTTTGAACAATACCTTCCGGAGATGAACGATATCTTTAAAGATGGTATCGACCAGTTTAACACGCCTGCCGAGCATGCCTTTATTCAAAATGCTTATTATCAATGTACCAATATCTCCATTGATTATGGCATTATGGAGAAAGCTGATAACGTTTATATTTTACCTACTGATTTCGGCTGGTCTGATCTAGGAACCTGGGCTTCTGTTTATGAACTTGCCGATAAAGATTACCTCGGAAATGCCGTTATTCCATCTGATAGAGTTATTATGTACGATTCATCGAACTGCATGGTGAATGTACCCAAAGGTAAACTAGTTATACTTCAAGGATTGGATGATTATATCGTTGTTGAATCGAATAACACGTTGATGGTTTGTCACAAAAGCAAGGAACAAGACGTTAAAAAGATCGTTGCTGATGTAAAATCAAAATTTGGAAACGAGTTTATTTAAGTAGAATATTGAATAGGAGATGATTGAAGGGTTAGAATTGATTTATATTCACTAAAATCCCAACAAATAATTCTCTTTTTCACACAGATTTATCTTTTTACTCACCTATTCGACTATTAATTGAGTATTTTTTTAAAAAATTGACACAAAACACTAGTTTTACAGCGAAAAAAATCACAACATGAATATCCACGAATATCAAGGCAAAGCTATATTGAAAAGTTTTGGCGTAAAGGTGCAAGAAGGCATCGTTGCAGATACTGCTGAAGAAGCGGTTGAAGCAGCCAAAAAACTAAAACAAGATTTCAACTCCGACTGGGTTGTAATTAAAGCTCAAATTCATGCCGGTGGTCGTGGTAAAGGCGGCGGTGTTAAACTGGCGAAAAACTTAGATGAGGTTAGAGAAAAAGCAGGTCAGATTATTGGCATGCAATTAATAACACCTCAAACAGGTCCCGAAGGTAAATTGGTTAGCAAAGTACTTATCGCACAAGACGTATACTATCCCGGCGAAAGCGAGACAAAAGAGTTTTACGTAAGCGTTTTACTTGATCGTGCAAAAGGAAGAAATATAGTAATGTACTCTACCGAAGGCGGAATGGATATCGAAGAGGTTGCTGAGCACACTCCGCATCTTATTTTCAAAGAAGAGATCGATCCGAAAGTAGGTTTACAAGGTTTCCAGACTCGTAAAATTGCTTTTAACCTTGGCCTTAGCGGCGAAGCTTTTAAAGAAATGACTAAGTTCATTGCATCTTTATATAAAGCTTACGAACAAACAGATTCTTCGATGTTTGAAATCAACCCGGTTTTAAAAACATCTGATAATAAAATTTTAGCTGTAGATGCGAAAGTAAACCTTGATGATAACGGATTATTCCGTCACCCGGATTACGAAGCTTTGCGCGATGTTGCTGAAGAAGATGCGATGGAAGTTGAAGCCAGCAAATCAAACCTTAACTTTGTTAAGCTTGACGGAAACGTAGGCTGTATGGTAAACGGTGCTGGTTTGGCAATGGCTACTATGGACATTATTAAACTTGCCGGCGGCGAACCTGCTAACTTCCTTGACGTTGGTGGAACAGCAAATGCACAAACTGTAAAAGCTGCTTTTAACATCATTCTTCAAGATCCAAATGTTAAAGCAATTCTGATCAACATTTTTGGTGGAATTGTACGTTGCGACCGTGTTGCACAAGGTGTTATTGACGCTTATAAAGAGCTAGGAAATATCAATATCCCGATCATTGTGAGATTACAGGGAACCAACGCAGAAGAAGCGAAGAAATTAATTGATGATTCAGGTTTGAAGGTTTACTCAGCTATTTTATTAAAAGAAGCTGCTGCTTTGGTAACTAAGGTTTTAGAAGACTAAAACGTTGTTCTCGCCGCAGGAGAATCCCCGATTTATGCCCCCGATCAGCTACTTATAATGTAGTTGAAGACTGATGCAAGATCCCGAAACAAGTTCGGGAAGACAGCGCGCTTTAATAATACGCCACGTCCTGCTGAACTTGTTTCAGCATCTCTCGGTTCACTTCAATGTTATTTCTTTTTTTACTGTTTAAAAAAATGCCGTCTTGTTAGGATGGCTTTTTTATTTGATCCAACTCTCATTCTAACAGCGACACTTTAGAACCATAAATCCAGAATAAGCCTTTAAACATACTATCCTCAAAAGGATAAAAATATAGACCTTCCCAAGATTTATATTCAACTCTCGGCTTGCCAAAATGAGTACCTGATTTTATTGTAGCTCCCTTTTTGATAGCTTTAAAAATAGGCGAATAGGCTTTTTTGCCTCTCGCCTGGAAAGCCCAGAAAGTATGACTTTGTCCGGCTTGTGGATTAGCTTGTATATAACTGATAATTGACTTGACCTTATTATCTTCAATAAAACGGTAATCGCCTTCTTTATTTGGTTTATAGCCAGCGGCAAGTAACTGGTTTTTCGACAAACTGTCTGGTTGTGATACAATTGAAGTTAAGAATTTGTGATCTACCTTTTGAGCTTGGGAAGAATTAAACGCTAATAATAAGGCAAGTAATAGAGTAGTATGTTTCATACATCAATTTAACTGATTATTTAAGAATTCATTGTAGAATTTATTAAATGTATTTTGAGAAACTTTGGAGCTCCAAACATAAAGCTAATCCAAATGTTTCTTAATTATGCTGCTGAAACCATCATTGATATTTGTTTTAATAGTGTTGTTCGCCTCATGCAAAAACATCACAAGCACTCAACAAGGCAATCAGCTAACCGATACAACTGATCATACCCAGGCCGATCAGGATACGTTCGAAAAAATCGAAGCACTCCCTCCTACCAGCAATATAAACACAGGCAACGTTGAACCGGATGAGTTGGTAGAATACGCAAAAACCCTTCTCGGTACACCTTATCAATATGGCTCAATTAATCCTGAGCAAGGTTTCGACTGTTCGGGTTTTATAACCTACGTTTTTAACCATTTTCAAATTGCTGTGCCGCGCAGCTCGAGAGATTTCACAAACGTAGGAACTGAAATCCCGGTAACAGAATCCCAGCCCGGCGACTTAATATTATTCACTGGAACCGACAGTACCAAACGCCACGTGGGCCATATGGGAATTATTGTAGAAAATAGCGACACCACTAAGTTTA
>JANMZB010000894.1:0-1279 GCA_031382725.1 Sphingobacteriaceae bacterium
TCAAACAAGTCTTCGCACGATTGGGCCAATCTCTTGCGGGCTTCTTGGCGTGACTCGGTAGCTGCTGGCTTCCGATCGTCGGCGAAGTGGTCATTCGGTGTCTCACTGGTCTTCTGTTCATCCGGGGATGTAGTGCAGTCAATGACAGTCTGGATGGGAGCATCGCTGGTGGGTGGTTTCTTGGCTGGGGCAGCGCATAGTAGTGGGGTGGTTGGAATGGTTGTCGTCTTCTTCTTCGGATTGGTTCGGAGGAACCCCTCGGTACCCACGTCAGGGAGCAACGATCTTACTTCTCGTGGTAGTCGTACCTTCGCGGGGGGTTGGACTTTCGCCAGATCATCCAATATTGGTCCTAAGGACGCTTTCTTATCCTTACGATTCATACCCAAGATCATACAATGGTACATCGGAGGAAGTTGACCCAAGAATCTCGGATCAATGAACCCGTGTAGTCCTGCAGGTAGGATCCGAAGGAGTACCGTCAACCCATCGATTTGTCTTTGGGGATCCTTCAACGTATCGTTGAGGAAGTCGTGGTAACGGCGGAAAAGCTCTCCTATCTTTGTCCGAGTCACGACGTTGACTGATGTCCATTCGTCACTCTGGTCTGTGGCTCGAACACTGATCTGTCGGAGGCATTCCATTGCCAAGATTATCCAATTTCCATAATTTGGCCGAGATATTGGGCTTGGGTTTTCTTGTCGAATCATAACTGAATCGAACTCCTTTCCGTATACATCCTCCATACCAGTATCTTTCGCGAATCTTACCCATGCTTGCTTCATATCCGAAATATCGGTAGATTGTATCGGGATATCTATTGGGTTGTCTTCAACGAGGGAATTCCATCCGCCGTCGTTCGATTGGTATTTGGAGATCCGTGTTTGGAGGAATTGGATGGTGGATGGATGATCGAGGAACGATCTGAATTCCGGGGTCATTTGCGTTTTCAGTACTTCCAGTACGCGTGATTTGTCGGCTATGGAGGCTTCGTATGCTTCCTTGTACCTGTCTGATTTCTGTTGTTCTGCTTTCAATAATTCGTAGGCGGCCGAGCAATTTGATTGATGGGTGGAACATGCTGTTCGCAGAATATCCCTTTCCTCCATGAGGTGTATCATGGCTGTTTCTAGGTTTTTCACGTGTTTCTTCAATTCGTCTTCTCGCGTCGTGGCGGCCGCTAATGTGTGTCGTTGGGAAGCTAATTCCCTTTCGAGTAGGTCATGGTTTGTGATGGTGGTTGCCAGCAGGTCGGATGTGGACTCGAGAGTTTCTTTAA
>JANMZB010000251.1:0-1789 GCA_031382725.1 Sphingobacteriaceae bacterium
GTATCACCAACTCTTAAGCCATTGCGGCCAGTTTTGTCCATGTAAGTTGGACCGATACCTTTGAGTGTAGATCCGATTTTGCCTTCGCCCATTTTGCTTTCTGATGCTGCGTCAAGCAACTGATGTGTCGGAAGTATCAGATGCGCTTTTCTGGCGATAACCAATTTCTTCGCGGCCACAGGATCAAAACCACTCTTCTTTAGATTTTCAAGCTCGCGCTTCAAAATGATAGGATCGATTACCACACCATTACCTATAAGGTTCATGGTCTTTTCATTGAAGATACCAGAAGGAATTGTATTCAATACATATTTTTGATTGTCGAATTCCAGCGTATGGCCAGCATTGGGCCCTCCCTGAAAACGAGCTATTAAATCGTATTTCGGACTTAAAACATCAACAATTTTTCCTTTTCCTTCATCGCCCCACTGGAGCCCCAAGAGTACATCAACAGCCATTATATTAATTATAGTAATTTTTAAACGCTTTATCTATTGTCTTTTTTACTTGTTTCCAGGTCGTCTTTTCAACACATACCGGATCTGCATCATCTTCAGCATCATCGAAATAAACCAAAGACCTCATAACTGCAAATGTATCATCATAAGGATATCTTTTTAGATAAAAAGTTAAAAGATTTTCCAGACTATATTTTTGCAGCAGCTTTGCGATATCCCAAAAATCTTTTTTTGAACCTCTACCTTTGATCGCGTTCAACTTTAACGCACAGATTTCTTCAAGATTAGCGAAAGGAATATTTTCAATAAACTCTACCGGATAAATGAATTTATCTTTAACGCATACAAAGTCCACTTTCACCTGCTGAACCATGCCTTGCATAATAGATTTGCTTGCGCTGTCGCGTATTATAACCGGATGATAATTATTTTCAAGTATTTCCTTTACGTATTGCTTATCAAATGGAACATCAGTAAAGAAATCAAGGTCTATGGATTTGCGATGACCTAATATAAGTGATAAAGCAGTACCTCCAACTAACCGAAAATTCGATAATTCCGGCAATGAAGTTATACTTTTTAGAAGTTCCAGTGTTCCCGGTTCAACTGTTTCTTCTCGTAACATTTAAAATCCTGAGGTTGTAAGTCGAAAAGTTTACAACAAAAGTTGATACTTATATTCGAAAGCCAATTGGCTTTTAGTGCAAGTTCACGTACCTGATTTTTTCCGTAAAACTTTAAAATTGTTTTAAAGTCCTGATGAGTTCCTCTATCAATTACCTTCTCTACAACAAACCTTGCATTTTTTTCATAATCAATCTTATTCATGTCCACATCCCAAAAGGCCTGACTGCTAAGATCGGGTTTGTTTTGTTGAGCTTTCATCTCAGTTCTTAGAGTAAGATGCACAAAAGCCTTCGCGCAGTTTTGTGCAATTGCCGTAGAGGTTTAATGAATGATGTTTGATTTCGAACTTTAATAAATCTCCCATCATCGATTGAATTTGACCTACCCGGGGATCGCAAAATTCAACTACTTTACCGCAATCAATGCAGATAATATGATCGTGTTGTTTGTAGCCGTATGATTTTTCAAATTGAGCCATGTTTTTACCAAACTGGTGCTTGGTAACTAAATCACATGAAACCAATAATTCGAGTGTATTATAAACCGTAGCGCGACTCACCCTGTATTTTTTATTTTTCATATGGATGTAAAGCGATTCTACATCAAAATGATCTGTACGGGAATAGATCTCTTCCAGTATAGCAAAACGTTCGGGCGTTTTTCTTAAACTTTTATTTTCGAGATAAGCCTCAAAAATCTTTTTT
>JANMZB010000265.1:0-3377 GCA_031382725.1 Sphingobacteriaceae bacterium
CTCGTCGAGCGGAGGCATGAACTCACGCCCCATGCTCATCAGCAAAGGAATACTGATTAAAACCGCCAGAATATTTACACCGATGGTAATTTTCCGGTGCTTCATACAACGCCTAATCATTGGCTCATACCAGCTTTCCAGTTTCCGATTGATCGGATTTTCATTCTCCGTACGGAAACGTCCTTTCATAAAAAAGGAAATGAGTACGGGCGCAAGTGTTACAACGAGCAGAGCATCTATAATTAGGATAAATGTTTTGGTGTAAGCCAAAGGATGAAAGAGTTTTCCTTCTTGTCCTGTTAATAAAAACACCGGAAGAAAGGACGTAATGATAATTACCGTTGAATAAAAAACACCGCGCGAAACCTGCTTCGACGATTGTTCGATAATTTGCATGCGTTCCTCTTCAGAAAGCGCTACGTAATCTTTCTTGTCGCGGTTAAAGTACTGTAGAAATTTGTTAAACATTTGTACCTCCATTTTTTGCTGAGGTTAATTCTGCCTGCCTTAGGGCAAGGTGCCGATAGGCGTTTTCGGCCATGATGATCCCATTATCTACAATTACTCCGATAGCCAGCGCTATGCCGGTAAGCGACATAATATTCGAGCTGATATCAAATGCATTTAGTAAAATAAAGCTGGCAGCAATCGATACCGGAATTTGTATCAGGATACTGACGGCACTGCGCCAGTGTAAAAGGAACAGCAAAACGATAATTGACACCACTATCATTTCTTCAATTAGTGTTGTTTTAATCGATGAAATGGATTCCTCAATCAGTTCTCCCCGATCATAAACAATATTAAATTTCACTCCGGCTGGCAAGCCTTTACTTACCTCCTTCATTTTAATCTTAAGCCTGTCAATTACTTCATCAGCATTCTCGCCATAACGCAGAACTGCAATACCACCAACAGCTTCGCCTTGTCCGTTATAATCTAAAATTCCAAGGCGGCTTTCGCCGGACATTTCAACTGTACCTATATCTCTTATCCTTACGGGGATGGAATTTTTGGTCTGTACCGGCAGATTTTCAATTTCTGCTATCGATTTAAGATAACCGGTTGTTTTGATGATGTAGCCGATATCGCTCATCTCAAATTTCCTTCCACCAGCCTCATTATTGTTTGCGTTTACCGAACGCATTACATCGGCAGCACTCAATTTGTAATAGCTTAATTTATTAGGATCAATGTTAATTTGATACTGCTTTTGAAAACCTCCGAAAGAAGCAATTTCACTTACACCTTTTACATTTTGCAAGGCAAACTTTACATACCAGTCTTGTATTGCGCGTTGCTCGCCTAAATCTACTCCGGGAGCTTCGAGGGTGTACCATAAAATATGTCCAACGCCAGTACCGTCGGGCCCCATACTTGGGGTAACGCCTTCGGGTAAGGTTGTTCCTAAAGAGTTAAGCCGCTCGAGAACCCTTGAACGGGCCCAGTAAACATCAGTGTCATCTTCAAAAATGATATAGATAAAACTCATCCCAAACATGGAATTCGCACGAACGTATTTTACCTTGGGTATACCTTGTAAATTTGTAACCAGCGGATAGGTGATCTGATCTTCGATAAGCTGCGGACTTCTGCCCATCCACTCGGTAAAAACAATTACCTGGTTCTCTGATAAATCAGGAATAGCATCGATTTTATTGGTCTTAATGGAATAAATTCCAACAATAAATATTGCTGCCGACAGCAGTAAAACCAAAAACCTGTTGCGTAACGAAAAAGAAATTAGTTTCTCAATCATGAGAATTAATTAAGTGATAACACGAATTTATGAGATAAGGGATATTAATGTTTAAAACTCCTGTTTAAACAAAAGGTTAAGATAATTCTATATCCTGAATTGTTGAAGCAAGAGTATTAATGCTTCTGTAATGAATAAACCCGGAGAAGGATCTTCAATTTTATTTTTTGTTTCAGTATTACTGAACCAGTTTTTAAATAAGGTATAAAAAAACAAAACGTCGAAATTGTGTTCGTTTTGCTTGATCTCTGTTTTAGCGGCTAAACTATTCTTTTCTGATGATTGAGCAAAGGAAATCTTTTGATTGCTACAGCACGACCCTTTGTGAACATGAGTTTTAGACTTCCGGGCACAACCTTCCGCCGTCCTTTCCATCTTACATTCTTTGGCTGAGCCGAAAAGGGAGAAGCTTTTAATTGAACCGCAGCATTTATGCAGGGAAATATTTATTCCGCTAGCTGAAAGGGTAATCAGCATTGCAAGTGCAAGCACCAGATATGTACGGAACAATTTCATTGATAACCAAAGATATAAAGAAATAAAGATATGGTTTTATAAAATTTTGATAGACTTTTATAAAATTTTGCTTCCCTGATTATGCCTAACACACTGATTTTTATGCTATACACTACAATGACCTTAATTGTGATCAGGAATTTTTGAGATTTTTAAAAATTGATTAATTCATTTACTAGTAAGAAAGATATTCTCGTATAACCGTAATGTGTTCGGTTTGGACCGAAAATTGCTAAGATTGGAAAAAGCATCTTACCTATGATTCTTAAAACCTATCAACCAACTCACAGACACAAGTTTAGCGCAGCTCAGAACCGTAAATTTGATATCCTCATGTATCTTATTTTAACCATATTGGTTTTAGCTGCAACCATTTACACATCTTTATAATAGTTAACTGCTCATGGATGCTAAGTACACGGTCTCAAAGTACATTGAAGAACATAAGAACAACCCCGGCAACTCTTTCTTAGGATATATCAGAAAAACGTTCGAAGAAGGAAAACTCGACCATAATATTATAAGAAGGGCTGTATTAAATCGCTTATATGCTAAGGATAAAACTTCTGTATTCTTCGGCTCGCTGCTGTTGCAGCTTGACAACAAGGAAATACATGAGCTGCTGAATGAAAAGTTGTGAGCGAAGATTTTATAAATTCTAATCCCTGTTACAACTGATTGCTAGGAATCAATTTCGGTTAGCATTCACTTTGTTCAATTGAACCGAATACTTTTCAAGAATCTCTACCAGTCTCTCAAACCTAAGCGGTTTCGCTATGAAATCATTCATTCCAGCTTCCAAACACAAATTTTTATCATCTAGCATGGCATTGGCCGTAAGGGCAATTATAATGGGCTGAGTAATATCAAGGTTTCTGATTTCTCCAGTAGCCTCCAATCCATCCATTTCAGGCATTTGCATATCCATAAAGATAAGATCGTATTTTTTTATTTTAACAGCCTCTACCGCTTCGATTCCATTGCCGGCAAAATCAATTTTATACCCAATCTTATCCATCATAGTCTGGATTAAAATTTGGTTAACCTGATTATCTTAGGCAACAAGAATTTCTAATTACAACTACACAAGCAGATCTAATTT
>JANMZB010000323.1:0-13033 GCA_031382725.1 Sphingobacteriaceae bacterium
CGGTTTTTGCCATTTTAATGGAGGTTAAAACTTATAATCAGTATCGGGATCCGAAGGATATTTTTAAACTAATTTTTACCGCTTTGCTGGAACCTTTTATGTTTCATCCATTTGTAGTTTGGTCGGCCATAGAAGGAAATGTAGACTTTCTACAAAAGAAAAGTGCCTGGGGAGAAATGACAAGGCAAGGCTTTGCTACAAAGAATCTGGATGCTCCAACAACTGTTGCTGCTCCTGTTGTTGTAGCGGTAAAAGAAATTCCTAAGGTCGAAGAAGCACCAAAGTCAGTTGTTCAGAAATGGCTCGAGGCTACCCAATCGTTTTCAGGTTTTTCAATAGCGTGGCTAGTAATTGCCTTGCTTTATGCCCTCTTCGAAATATTTTATGTAGGCTTTATGCAGGAGTATCCTGAAGAGGTTTCTAAAATGATTCCAGCTTCATTTAGGAATGCGGCCCTATTTTGGTTAAAATACAATATCCTTTTTTACATCCCCTATATCGTAATTTATCAACTCTCTAAGCGTGGAGCAAAGTATCTTTTCGCCGGCTTAGTTATCATCTATTCAATTTTGCAAGTTGCCCTGGTAGAATATTTCTCTACGGCATTAAATCCTTTGGGATCAGAGCTCTACAGCTATAGTCGGGAAGATATAAACCAAACACTGGGCACATCTGGCGGAGTTAATATGCTATCCATATTTAACCTTATCAGTACCTTAATAGTCACTGTTAGTATAATTCTTCTCTTCTCGAAAAAGATAAAGGTTCATAATTATTTGTCGCCATTTTTACCATTTGCTTCCCTGGCAATATTTATTATCGGCACTGCTCAATTTAGATTGCCACCTTTTAAATCAGATTTCGCTAATAACGTAACCCTTAATAAATCCGACTTCTTTATTTCAGAAACTATAAAATATTTATATCCTTCTGATTTATCAGATGAGGACAACAGCGAATTTTCGAATATCAGCCACTTTAAACCGGTTTCATTTAATTATATAGACGAGAAACAATATCCGTTTCTCCGGGAGGATAAATCTCCGGATGTATTAACACCTTACTTCAATAAAGGCGAAAAAGCACCCAACATTGTAATTTTGATGGTTGAAGGTTTAGGTCGGGCGTTTACCAACGAAGGTGCTTACCTGGGTAACTTTACACCATTTCTGGATTCGCTTTCTAACAAGAGTTTATATTGGAACAATTTTCTTAGTCAGGGTGGTAGAACTTTTGCGGTTTTACCCAGTCTACTCGGTTCTTTGCCTTTTGGTGATAATGGCTTCTTAAAGCAAAAGAACCTTCCAAAACATTTATCATTGCTCAACATTCTCAAAAGCAATGGTTATAATACCGCGTTTTATTATGGTGGTGATTCGGAGTTTGACAACATGAAATCGTTTCTGGAAGCAAACAACACTAATGCTATTAACGATGAGAAAACATTCCCATCAAACTATGTTAAAATGCCTGCATCAAACGCTGGTTTTAGCTGGGGGTATGGCGATTCAGAACTTTATAAAAGATATTTTGATCTTAATAACGATCAGGAAAAGCCAAGGTTGGATGTTTTGTTAACCGTTTCTACGCATAGTCCGTTTATTTTAAACGACCAGAAAACGTACCTCAAGGCCTTTGAAAAGCGCATGAATGAACTTAAGTTTACTGAAGCTAAAAAGAAAAGTTACAGGTCGTTCGATACAAAGTACGCCAGTATTCTATATGCTGATAATTCCTTAAAAACCTTTTTTGCTGAATATTCGAAACGAGCAGATTATAGCAATACGATATTCTTAATTACGGGAGATCACCGGATGCCGGAACTGCCAATGGTTTCGAAAATAGACCGATTCCACGTTCCTTTGATAATTTACTCGCCTTTATTAAAACGTACGGCAAAATTCGAATCAGTTTCTTCGCATTATGATGTAGCTCCAAGTATCTTATCCTTCTTAAATAAAAGCTATCAAATCAAAAAGCCTGCAATGGCAACCTGGATTGGTGACGGACTTGATACTGCCAGAAGATTCAGGAATGTTCATAGCTACCCGCTAATACAAACTAAGTCGACTATTATAGATTATGTGATGGGAAATTATCATTTGAATAATGATAACCTTTTTGCACTATCACCAAGTATGGAGGAAATTCCTTTGGAAGAAAAAACGACTTTAAATCAGCTAAAATCCCAATTCGTTAAATTTAAGAAGCGTAATAAACAGTTTGCCCAAGGGGCGAAACTTATTCCGGATTCTTTATATCAAAAATATGGAGTGCATTAGTTTCTAATGCACCTCCAAATATATTAATAAGTATTAACTCTTCTTCTTTGCTTTGATGATGGCTTTGAAGTTCCAGGTCTTCCCTGTGGTTTTTTACCTTGTCCGGCTGCAGTTCCCGAAAAGGTTTTCAATGTTAAATGATAAGGATGATCTTCAATCAAAGGAATGGATTGGGCCGTTAATTTCTCGATATCTTTCAAAAATGGCTGTTCTTCAAATTCACAAAAAGACCATGCTGTGCCGCTTAATCCTGCCCTGCCCGTACGACCGATCCTGTGTACATAAGTTTCCGGCTGGTTTGGCAATTCGTAGTTGATTACCATTTTCAATTCATCAACATCAATACCTCTGGCGGCAATATCGGTAGCAACTAAAACCCTTAATGAACCACCCTTAAAACTGCTTAAAGCTTTTTGACGGGCATTTTGTGATTTATTTCCATGAATGGCTTCCGCCGAAATATTAGCACGATTTAAAGACTTTACTAATTTATCAGCACCATGCTTTGTTCTGGTAAAAACCAAAACACTTGTTAAACTGCTGTCTTTCAAAAGATGAACCAGCAAAGCTGATTTATCTTTTTTATCAATCGTGTAAATACCCTGAGTTATTTTTTCTACTGTAGATGAAATTGGTGTTACCTCTACTTTAATAGGATTATTTAAAATGCTATGAGCAAGTTTTGAAATTTCAGGTGGCATAGTAGCCGAGAAAAACAAAGTTTGTCTTTTGTACGGAAGTTTAGCAATGATCTTCTTAACATCATTAATAAAACCCATGTCAAGCATCCGGTCGGCTTCGTCTAAAACGAAGATTTGTATATGCTGCAAATCAACCACGCGTTGATTCATTAAATCAAGTAATCGCCCGGGTGTTGCAACCAAAATATCGATACCATTACGCAACTGATTTATCTGATGATGTGCCGATACGCCACCAAATATAACCGCATGCTTTAATTGAGTATGCTTGCCGTACGAAGTAAAGCTCTCCCCTATCTGGATTGCTAATTCTCTGGTAGGACTAAGAATTAATGATTTTAATCTTCTTGGAGCGGTGTGCTGGTTCGATTTGTCAGATAAAATCTGCAAAATAGGTAAAGCGAAGGCGGCAGTTTTACCTGTTCCTGTTTGCGCGCAACCTAAAAGATCTTTCTTGTTTAATACTACTGGAATCGATTGTTCCTGGATTGGTGTAGGATGTGTATATCCTTCGGTCTTAAGAGCTCTTAAAAGAGGCTCAATAAGATTTAAATTGTCAAATGTCAAATTATGTTATTTTAAATTAATAGTGTTTAACTACCAAATGTTTTGAATATACAAGGGGGAGTTAATTTGTATATCTCCTCATTATGAAAATGAGTAATAGAAGAGTAATCAACTAAAAGAGAATATTGATGCAAAAGTACGTTAAATAAACGAGCTATACAGCATTTGGAATTTAATGTAAAATTAATTTTAATTTAATGCTGGGAATCCTAATTTTTTTTACAACATTTGTCCTGTTGTCTCCACGACAACGTTTTTCATAGGTAGATGTAGGGTCAGGCTTAATTGCTTGACCCTTTTTTGTTTGTTGAACTTTTTTTGGTTTTCTTATAATTCTGTTAAGAGCAATATCGCTAGTGCAGAAACAGCAGTATTTAAAAAGTTTATTGCATTATTTCCTATTAAACCTCTTCGCTCCCAACTTGCACCTAATATCGAATCAGAAAGGTTTCCGATTGTTCCAGCAAGTATGATGAGCCAAAAATCTGTTTGCCTACCTGTAAAGATTATATATACTACCGCAATTATCACCGAACCGCATAAACCAAAAATACTTCCTTCTAAACTTACAACTCCGTTTAATCCCCTGGTGTCGCGCTTAAAGGTTAAAATATTATAATAGTTCTTTCCGTAAAGATTTCCCATTTCGGAGGATAAGGTATCGGATAAAGCCGACGAATATGTGGCCGCTAACATAAGAGTTAATAGCTGTGCCTGATGAGGGAATTGCCAGGCAAAGAATCCGAGCAGACCTGCTACACCTGTATTTGCTAAAACTTGTCCGGCAGTTCGTTTTCCATTATTTTTTTCTTCCAGTTTTAATTGTTGCTTTCGATCAAGCTTCCAAGAGGTTGCTAAGGTTCCAAAAAGAAAGAAGATGCTTAGTAGTGATATCCCAACAAAACCAGAGCCTGTATAAATAATAAAGGCTAAAATTCCGCCAGTTAGAGATGCCTTTAGATCTAGTTTTTTAGCTAATACACTTAAAGACATTCCAATCACTATATAAATGCTTATAAGTATATGCGGCCACATATACAAACTTACATTTTATATGTAAAGGCTAAATCAGATTAAAATTTGAGTTATTATATTATTAATGTGATTAAATGAAGTACGATTGAAACAAATCAAATTATCAAGAGCATTTTTCTTAAAAATAATCACATAAAGCATAATTATCAGATAATAATTATTCCTTTTATGACTATTTGCCATAAATAGCGTACTTAATATTTAATAATTAGAAAATATAAGTATCAAATATTGCAATCAATCGCAAAATCAACTATTCAAATCATACTTTTATTGAAATTTCATTAAAAATGAACCATTTTATATGATTTATATCATACTTTAAGGTTAGTTTATTTAAATTTGATCTCAAACATTTAATAATTGTAAAGTTTATCCAATAAATAATTCTTAATCGGGTAAAAAACTTAAAAATTTTGAATATGCTGAAAGAAAAACCTGTAATTGTTGTAGTTGGAAATGGAATGGTGGGCTACAAGTTCTGTGAAAAGCTATTAGCTAAATCAAATCAGTATGAAATAATCATTTTTGGGGAAGAACCCCGCCCCGCTTACGACCGTGTTCACCTGAGTGAATACTTTAATGGCAAGTCGGCATCAGATCTGTCTATGTCACCCGAAGGTTGGTACGAAGAAAATAATATCCAGCTTCATTTAAATGATCCAGTTCAGGAGATCAACAGAACAAACAAAACAATTCATTCTTTGAAAGGAGTTGTTCAGGCATACGACTACCTCGTTTTAGCTACAGGATCTTCGGCGTTTGTTCCGGATATCCCCGGAATAGAAAAAGAAGGGGTTTTTGTTTATCGTACCATAGAAGACCTTGAATTAATAGCAGGCTATGCCTCAAAGGCGAAAAATGGTGCTGTAATGGGCGGAGGCTTACTGGGTTTAGAAGCAGCAAAAGCTTTACTTGATCTAGGCATTAAAGAAACACATGTAATCGAATTTGCTCCACGCTTGATGCCAAGGCAAATCGACCTGGCCGGAAGTAATATGCTTCAAATGAAGCTTTATGAACTTGGCCTGCACATCCATCTTAATAAAAGCACTTTAAAAATAGCCGGCGAAGGAAAAATCGAAGCCTTGGAATTTGCTGATGAAAGTTCTTTGGCGGTTGATATGCTGGTGATTTCGGCAGGCATTCGGCCCCGGGATGAAATCGCAAAACTTTGCGGGCTGGAAGTTGGAACCAGAGGCGGTATCGTAGTAAACGATTTTATGCAAACCAGCGATGAAAGCATTTTTGCCATAGGCGAATGTGCGCTGCACAGCGGAATGATTTACGGGCTGGTTGCGCCGGGTTATGATATGGCTGAGGTTGTGGTTGCCAAACTATTGGACGATGACAAGAGCTTCACTGGTTTTGACATGAGCACCAAGCTTAAATTAATTGGCATTGATGTAGCCAGTTTTGGCGATCCGTTTGTAAATGACCCGGATTGCAGAACGATTAATATAGAAGACACTAATAAAGGGATTTATAAAAGGATAAACATCAGCAATGATGGCAAAACGCTTCTTGGAGGGATATTAATCGGCGATGCCGATGACTACAATATCCTGCTTCAAAATGTAAAGAACAAAATCGTTCTTCCTGAAAACCCCGAAGACTTAATTCTTGGAGCAAGAGGTGGAGCCGGAACCGATGGCGGATCTGGTGTTATGAGTCTGCCAGATGACGCGATGATCTGCTCATGCGAATCGGTAAGCAAAGGTGCTATTTGTGATGCGGTTAAACTGGATAACATTACTTCGCTTGACGGAATAAAGAAATGCACCAAAGCCGGAACATGTTGCGGTGGCTGCGTGCCTTTGGTAAAAGACCTGATAAATGGTACGATGAAGGAAAGCGGTTTGTACATCAAAAATGTACTCTGCGAGCACTTCGATTATTCTCGCCAGGAGTTAATGGACTTGATCCGCATGAACAACGTGCGCTCTTACGATGAGGCTTTGGATCATTATGGAAAAGGTGATGGCTGTGAAACCTGCAAACCTGCGGTTGCCAGTATTCTTTCAGGCTTATGGAATGATTTAATTGTAAAACAAGCACCGATTCAGGACAGTAACGACCGCTACCTTGCCAATATCCAAAAAGGCGGAACTTACTCAGTTGTACCACGAATTCCAGGCGGTGAAATCACTCCTGATAAATTAATAGTAATTGGTCAGGTTGCTAAAAAATACAACCTATACACTAAAATTACAGGCGGACAACGGATTGATTTATTCGGTGCTCATGTAAATGATCTGCCTAATATTTGGGAAGAACTGATCGAGGCCGGATTTGAAAGCGGACATGCTTATGGAAAATCTTTAAGAACCGTTAAAAGCTGCGTAGGAAGCACCTGGTGCCGTTTTGGATTGCATGATAGTGTATCTTTTGCGATTGAGATTGAAGAACGATATAAAGGTATACGCTCTCCGCATAAGCTTAAAGGCGGGGTAAGCGGATGTATCCGCGAATGCGCGGAAGCACAGGCAAAAGACTTTGGAATTATCGCGACTGATAAAGGCTGGATCCTTTACGTATGCGGAAATGGGGGTTCAAAACCTCAACATGCTTTATTGCTTGCCCGCGATATTGAGAAGGAAACTTTGGTAAAATACCTCGACAGATTCCTGATGTTCTACATCAAAACTGCTGATCCGCTCGCAAGAACAGCTACATGGTTAAATAAGATGGAAGGCGGTCTTAGTTATTTGAAGAATGTAATATTAAACGACAGTCTTGGCATCTGCGCACAACTTGAAGAAGAAATGCAGGGATTGGTTGACAGCTTCCATTGCGAATGGAAAGAGGTTGTTCAAAATGAAGAGCTGCGTAAACGATTTGTTCACTTCGTTAACGCCCCGGAAGATAAAGATCCTTCAGTAAATTTTGACCCGATGCGCGAGCAGGTTAAAGCAAAAGAGTGGTAATAACTCAAAAAACGACAGCATTATGGATACTGCAATAGATACTTTAAAATGGATTTTGGCTTGCACCACTTCGGATGTGCCCGAAAATGGTGGTGCCTGTGTAAAACACGGCGATGAACAAATCGCGCTTTTTAATTTTACCCGTCGTAATGAGTGGTACGCCACACAAAATCTGTGTCCGCATAAACAACAAATGGCTCTTGCCCGTGGCATGATTGGGAGTACCGGCGAAGAATGCGAACCTAAAGTAGCCTGTCCATTTCACAAGAAAACATTTTCGTTAATCTCCGGCGAATGCCTAAGCGGAGAGGATTACGAGATTAAAACATATCCGGTTAGAGTTATCGATGATAAAGTCTATATCGGGATAAAGGGAACGGTTTAGTTGAACTGTTGTTGTTAATAAAGGGCCCGGTAGCAATACCGGGTTTTTTTGTGAAATTAGTTGGGGGATTTTAGCTACAAAGCCGCGAAACTAGGTGCAGTCTTTGTGCCTTTGAGCCTTAGTGGTAAACAAATAAGAGATGCCACAAAGTCGCGAAGACTCGAAGTTTGGCCTTTGAACATCCGCTGTTCCAGCTAAAAATATTTAATCTTCTTTCATTCTATAACTGCATTTTTATTGTCATATTTTCCTCCTTCTCGTAACTAATACAGTATAGGGCAATAATATTAATGGAAAACGACCATAAGGAATTATTTCTTAAAATACTCGAATTAAATAAAGAGAGGTTATTCAGGATATGCCGATCTTATTCCACTGATTCTGACGAAGCAAAAGACCTATTTCAGGAAATCCTTTTAAACATATGGAAATCTCTTCCAGGTTTTAAAAACCAAGCAGACATTAACACCTGGGTTTACAGAATAGCCTTGAATATCTGTTTGAGGGCACGCGAATTTACAGAGAAAAAGGAGAAGCATTTTATAAAGCTGGAAGGGATTCATTTTGAAAACATTGAAGAACCAGTTTCCGAATCGAAAGATAGAGAATTGCAATTTATAAGTTTATTCGCCTGTATTCAAAAACTGCCAGAAGATGAAAAGTCGCTTGTACTGCTTTATTTAGAAGAACTGCCATATAAAGAGATTTCAAAAATATTCGGGATAACTGAAAATCACGTTTCGGTTAAAATCAAGAGAATTAAAACAAAATTATTGACTTTGTTAAACAGCAACAATAATGGATGATGAATTAGAACGAATTTGGAATAGCTCAAGACAAAAGCAACTTGTTTCTTATCATGAGCCTGCTCTTTTTAATGAATTGGATTCTAAACTTAATGAATTCGAAATGGTAATAAAAAAACGCGATCGAAGGGAAATTACTACAGCATCCATATTTATTCCCATTTGTAGCATTGCTGCATTTTTCACCACAGGACTTACTCAGATAGGATTAATCTTAGCTTGCTTTTCTTGCATCTTGATTATTTATATGTTAATAAGAGGCAGGAGACACAGAGTTGAAAACTACGCGGTTCCTGTTGAGACCTATCTTATACAGCACAAACAATATCTGATTAAGCAAAGAGCATTACTTAATAATGTGCTTTACTGGTATATTTTGCCTATTGCAATAAGCTGTGTACTCTTTATGGTAGGATTAAATCCTGAAAAAGGCTTAAAAATACCTTTGGTCATCGTTATTCCCATTAATATTCTTGTTTATTATCTGAATAAAATGGCGGTAAAAAAAGTCTTTGACCCATTAATTGAAAAAATAAGTAGTGCTATCAATTCACTTAACAATCCTAATCTTTAACAGATGTCAACTATTAAGAAACACCTTTGCTTATGTCTTACTATTCTTATAAGCCAAGGCCTTTATGCCCAAATAGAGAAAGAAGAAAGTAAGGTTACAGCACTACATTTTGAAAAGTTTTATAATGCCAATCAAACTGATAGTATTTACCATCTTTTTTCTGGCGACTTCCAGGAATTTCTGCCTCTGCAAAAGACAAGAGAATATGTTAAAGACATTAAGATTTACGGAAAACAGATTACCAAAAGGGAGTTTTTAGGTTACAAAGAAAGTTTTGCGGTATATAAAACTACATTTATGAATTCGCAGGGACTGTTGTATATTTCATCAACAAGTCAGAAAAAGATAAACGGTATTATTTTCGAGCCGGTTTCTTCCCATGAACGTAATTCTGCTCAATTTTCATTACCTTTTAAAGATGAATGGACAGTATTTTGGGGAGGTGATATAAAGGAACAGAACTATCATATCTCGTCTACAGCACAAAAATTCGCTTTCGATTTTATAATTACTGATGTAAATGGAAAAAGCTTCCAAAATCAGGGTACAATAAATGAGGATTATTATGCTTTTGGCAAGGAGCTCTTTGCCCCTACTGATGGTGAGGTTGTAATGATGATAGATGGTGTTAAAGATAATTTACCTGGCGAAATGAACTCTTTCCATACGGGAGGAAATACGGTAATCATTAAAACAGGAAATAATGAATTTATAGTGTTATGCCATTTTAAGCAACACTCCATAAAAGTTAAAGAGGGCAGTAAAGTAAAAAAAGGGCAACTTTTAGGTAAATGTGGCAATTCTGGCAACTCTTCCGAACCTCATCTGCACTTTCATATTCAAGACAAAGAAAATATCAACAAAGCGATTGGTCTTAAATGTCACTTTGAAAAACTCAGCGTTAATGGAAACCAAAAGAAAGATTATTCACCTGTAAAGGATGAACGGATTAAGCGGATTAATTAGTCTAATTACTAACTACAAATTTAAAATCAACTATACTTCAACCCAGCCGTCAAATGTATAACATGGTTCGCAATTTCATATAACGGCAAAACCCTTTCCGCCGCATTCAACAATATCGCTTCTTTAGGCATACCGAAAACAACACTGGAGCTTTCATCCTGGGCAATCGTTTTACCACCTGCTTGCCGTATCTCTAGCAACCCCTTTGCACCATCATCACCCATTCCTGTTAAGAGAATACCAATAGCATTTTTCGCAGCATATAATGCCGCCGATCTGAACAAAACATCTACCGCTGGCCGGTGTCTGTTAACCATTGGGCCATCATTTATTTCGGTATAATATCGTGTCCCCTTTTTTCTAAGTATTAAGTGGTGATTACCTTTGGCAATCAAAGCCAGGCCAGGTTTCACTAAATCCCCATCTTCAGCTTCCTTAACTTCGATTTTACAAATTTCATTTAGCCTATCTGCGAAAGAACGGGTAAATGTTTCGGGCATATGCTGAACGATAACAATCCCGGGAACGGTTATAGGAAGGTCTTCCAGAAACATTTTTATGGCTTGAGTACCGCCGGTAGAGGCACCCACTGCAATGATTTTTTCGGATGTAGGAACTAAATGCCTGGGCAGTGCGAAAGGCAAAACCACGTCTGCGGACAGTTTAGGATGAACAACCGGAGCTTCAACTAGCGATTTCTTTTTAATTTTCGCTCCTGAAGCGGCTTTAACTATATCACAAATTTGACTTCTTGATTCATTTGTTATTTCCGAATCGAACATATCTTTTGAAAGAACCTGTACTGCTCCATACTCTAAAGCTTTTGAAGCAGCTTCTGTATTACGCCCGGCTGTTGCAGATATAATGATCACGGGAATAGGATGCTGAGCCATAATCTTTCGCAAAAAAGTTAAGCCATCCATTTTTGGCATATCGATATCAAGCGTAATTACATCCGGTACTTGCTGGGTCATTTTGCTGGCTGCAATGTAAGGATCGGCCGCTGTTGCGATAACTTCAATCTCATTATCAGAGCTGAGGGCTTTATTCAAAACCTGCCTGAAATGCGCTGAATCATCAACAATAAGAACCTTAATTTTTTCTCTCATATTGCGATATTACACCCTTTTTTTATCTGCCGATACCAGCCGTTCGACTGCATCATGCCCAATATTTTTAATCATAACTTCGCCACTATCCGAATAGAAAATAACTTTTCGGCCTGTTGGCCCTCCCACACTATGACTTACTATTACAATGTTTTCTTTGTCGAGTAGCTCGAAAGCCAAATCTATATTCCGTTTACCAATATGAAAAACTCCGTTTGGAATTCCGGTTTCGCTTCCGCCGAAAACTTTCGCGATCAGGTTGGTTCGATGACATCCAAAATCAAACATTCTTTTGAGTAATTCGGCAATCGCCACATCGCCATATTTATAAGATGGTGTGCCTGCACCATTCCATTTTGGAAGCATATAATGATTTATCCCGCCTACTTTAAGTACCGGATCCCAAAGGGTTAAAGCAACACAGGAACCCAAAATTGTATTTACAATATGAGGTTTTTTACTCGCGAAAAGCGTTCCCGGATATAGGTAGTATCTGTCCATTTAATTCGCTATGTTTTTCTAAAGGTAGTTGGTTGAATTTGAGTTAAAGGAAGGTTCATGTTGGCTATCGATTCCGAATGCCCCAAAAATAATATCCCGCCCGGCTTAAGCTTTTTGCATAATTTATAGATTACTTTTTCTTGCGTCGCCCGATCGAAATAAATAAGCACATTACGGCAAAAGATTACGTTGAAGGTTATTATGGAACTGAAATCTCCATCAATAAAATTCAGGCGGTCAAAAGTGACTTTACTGCGCAGTTCAGGTATTATACGAACTGTTTTTTGAGTTGCATTTTTACTCTTTAGTAAGTACTTTCTTTTCATAGAAAGCGGCACCGGTGCCACTTTTTCTTCTGCATACACAGCTGTAGCTGCGGCTTGCAAAACCCTTCCGGATATATCTGTTCCGAAAATGTTGTAATTGAAACCCGTATTCCTTTCGGCAAAATCATTTAATACCATGGCAAGAGTATAGGGTTCTTCGCCGCTTGAACAGCCTGCACTCCAAACGTTAAAAACATTTTCTTTACCTACCGAGGGTAAGATGTGATTGGTTAAATATTCAAAGTGTGCAGCCTCCCTAAAAAAATCTGTTTTATTGGTCGTTACCACATCGATCATGTGAAACAGTTCGCTTTTAATACCTTCGGCACTAAAGAGAAACTGGCAATAATCTTTAAAAGTCGACAGTCCTAAAACGCGAAGTCTTTTATGAAGCCGCCCTTCGAGCATCGTCTTTTTTGTGATCGGCAACTTGATCCCACAATTCGAATAGATAAACCCACTAAGTTTAGTGAATTCTGGAATCGACATACGGGAATCAGGGTAGATATTCATTTCTGGAAACGTTTGCCGTTAAAATTTCTCATAATCTTCGTCAAGCGCATCCATATTTAAATTGATGCCATTCGATTTCGATTTAATAAGCGGTTTTGTCTTTTTAGCGATGTTTCTATATTTTGTGTTTGATGATTGCGTTGGTGCTACTTTATATTTTACTGCGTCCTCTGACCTGAAAAAAGAAATGATTTCTTTTAAACTATCTGCCTGAGAGGATAATTCTTCGGCACTCGCTGCCATCTCCTCGGAAGTTGCCGCATTTTGCTGTGTTACCTGGTTAAGCTGTTGCAAAGCATTATTAATCTGACCAGAACCTAAATTTTGCTCGGAGCTTGAAG
>JANMZB010000328.1:0-4135 GCA_031382725.1 Sphingobacteriaceae bacterium
CAAAAAAAAAGAGGACGCCTTTTTGAGACGCCCTCTTTTTTATTTCTTTCTGCTTTTTTTACCTTTTAGCTTTCACCTTTCCGCTTTCCGTTTTCACCTTCGCCTAAAACCTTTAAATTAGCCAATCGAAACCTTCATGACAAAGACATCACTAACCGATATGAAAACTTACAGGATCTCACATCTAGTGTCTCAAATCTCACATCTTATCTAATGAAATACCTTATAGTAGGTTTAGGAAACATAGGCTCCGAATATGCTGATACAAGGCATAACATTGGCTTTATGGTGGCCGATGCTTTGGCTAAAAAAGCGATGACAAGCTTTTTCAATATGCGCCTGGCTTACTATACCGAATATAATTTTAAGGGAAGAAGTATTCATTTGATCAAGCCAACTACTTTTATGAACCTAAGTGGAAAGGCCTTGAATTACTGGATGCAGGAATTAAAAATTCCGGTAGAAAACATATTGATTATTGTTGATGATCTAGCTATTCCGTTTGAATCGATTAAGCTAAAACCCAAAGGAAGCAATGCCGGACATAATGGATTGAAAAGTGTAGAAGCAACTTTAGGCCATTCCAACTATGCCCGCTTAAGATTTGGAATTGGCGATAATTATCCCAAAGGCCGACAAGTTGATTACGTTTTAAGTGGGTTTGATAAAGATGAACAACCCGTCTTGCCGACTTTGATAGATCGTTGTGTAGAGATGGTAGAAAGTTTTGTAACCGTAGGTCCGGAACTGACAATGACACGGTTTAATAAGTAAAGGAGCTATCCTAATACTTCTCTTCAAGTATTTTCCTGTTAATTATGGAATTCTGCAAGGTTTGCTATCTTACAAAGAAATCATACCTATTCATGCAAAAAAACCTTCTTAAAACTTTACTTATCCTGGTACTTTCGGTGATATCCGCCTTGTCGGGCATGGCACAAAGGGCTGACAAATACCAGCGTATAGCTAACAAAATTGACTCACTGGCTGATATTGGTTTACCAAAATCAGCTTTGCTGGAAGTTGATAAGCTTGATAAGCTGGCAAGACTTGAGAAGAACACGTCGCAACAAGTTAAGGCGGTAATCTACAGAATGAACTTCCAGTCGCATATTGAAGAGCAGGCATTGGAAGCCATTATCAAACGTTTAAAGCAAGATATCGGTCAATCTGCTTATCCGGTTAAACCGGTTTTAGAGTCGTTACTTGCTGATTTTTACTTTAAGTATTATCAGCAAAATCGATATAAGTTCTACCAAAGAACCACTCTTGAAAAGCCGGATGCCGATTTTACACGTTGGGATTTACAAACGTTGATAAATGAAGTTTCAAGGCTGTATCAACGCTCATTGAAGGAAGCCCAGTTACAGAAAAATACATCAATAGCTGTTTTGGATGGAGTTTTGGTTGGCGATAGTGCCAGCAGAATTTTCAGACCAACATTATATGATTTTCTGGCGCATCGCGCTTTAGATTTTTATCTTACCGAAGAGCCCGACCTGCTGAAACCTAAAATGCCTTTCAGTTTAAAGAGTGCTGATTTTTTTGCTGAGAACACAGTTTTTGTAAATACCCCGGTGAAGACGGATGATACATCGTCTATTAGCTATCAGGGCATTAAATTACTGAAAGAACTTACTGCCATTCACCTTAGCGATAAAAATATTGATCCTTTGGCCGATATCAATTTAAGGCGACTGGAATATGTATTCAGGAAATCGGTTCATCCAGAAAAGGATTCTTTATATGTAAGAGGCTTACTGAAGCTGATGGAAACTTTTTCGCAAAGCCCCGTTGCCGGAGATGCAGGTGTTAAAGTAGCCCAGTACTTTCAACAAAAAGACAGTTTAAAGATTGCCAGAACCCATCTTGATTATGTTGTTAAGACTTATCCTAAAACCCTGGCTAGTGAAAATGCTGGTAATCTGATTAAGCAACTAGAAGCTAAAAGTCTTCAGATAACAATCGAAAATGTAAATATTCCTGATAAACCTGTTTTGGTATTAGTTAGTTATGCCAACATTACCGAGCTGAACTATAAGGTATTTAAGCTAAGTGATTCTCAATTGAAGGCTATACATAAGCTGGGCAATCCCGGCAACCGTTGGAGAAATGGAGCTATACAGCCTACCGACTCCCTGCTAATTTATTTAAACAAACAGAAAACAATCAAGGAAGTAAATACGGGTCTGGCGATAACAGATGATTTCAAAGCACATCACTCAGAAATTGCACTTGAGTCTTTGGGCCCTGGAAATTACATTTTACTAAGTAAAGATGCACAAAGTAATGAGCTATCTACCACAAATATCGTTCAGTTTAAAGTAAGCAACCTCGCTTTTTCGTCAAGAATTATTCCCTCGGGTTTTGTCGATATACGTACCCTAAACCGGGAGACTGGCGAACCACTGCCTAACGTGGAGGTTATGATCATAGAGAACAGGCATGACGGGAAGAAGTGGAATGAGGTAGTTTTAGGCAAGGGTTTAAGTAACGCTAAAGGAGAGTTTCGCTCTGACTCTAGAAAGAGCGGTTCACAATTTTCGATTAGGTTAAATTTCAATAATGATTTTTATCGTCATGACGATATGCATATGTATGGGACAACGGATATGGGCCATGTCGAAATGGATATTGACAGGACTGTATTATTCACCGATCGTCAAATCTATCGTCCGGGGCAAACCGTTTATTTTAAGGGAATTCAGCTAATTCAATCTGGAGCAAAATCAAGAATTGCTGTTAATAAGTCGGTTGAAGTAAGTTTAAATGATGCAAATGGAAAGAAAGTCAGCTCTATGAATTTCACCACCAATGAATTTGGAACTTTTGCAGGAACATTTATACTCCCTCAAAATACGTTGAACGGATATTTTCATTTGTCGGGTTTATATGGAAGTGCCCCCATCCGGGTAGAGGAATATAAACGGCCAACTTTTCAAGTGGAATTAGACCCTGTAAAAGAAAGTTACAAGCTATCAGATTCTGTTAAAGTTACGGGGGTGGTAACAGCTTTTTCGGGATATGGCATTTCGAATGGAAAGGTCGCTTATCGTATAACGTGTCAATTCAATAGTCGAGATTATCGCTACCGTTACAGAAGTAATTCAGCAGAAATTCTCTCAGATACGATCAACACCAACAGTTCTGGCGAGTTTGCAATAAAATTTAAAGCCATAGCAGAAGATCGCAATTACAAGATCGATGATGTTTTCAACTTTCAAATTACCGCAGATGTATTGGATGGGAGTGGAGAAACAAGGTCGGCAACAACAACAGTAGTAGTTGGAGATAAGGCCATGCTGGTTAATTTCCCTCTTCCGGGGCGATTACTGGCAATCAATGATGATAACGCTTTTCAAATTCCGGTACAAATAAATAATCTGAATAATCAGCATTTGAATGGTAGTATGAAAATTCGTATCTACTCGTTAACGCCGGCCGGACAGGTGTTTGTAAAGCGCCTATGGAATAGCCCGGACAAGCCATTAATGAGTAGGGAAGATTTTAGAAAACTTTTCCCCTATTCTGAGTATGATAACGAAGGCAATTTTAAGAATTGGAAACGTGATGAACTGGTTATTGAGTCAGATCTCACAGTGTTGGCAAATGCAGTTAATTATGTTGATCTATTGGCACTTAAAAAGCAAATAAGCGGAACTTACGAAATTGAAGTATTTTCTAAAAATGTCAAAGGAGATACCTCCAGGTCTAAGCTTTATACAACTTTAATTGCAGAACCTTCTTTTCCTGATAAAATTGAAGATTGGGTTGTGCCTTTAAAAACTACTGTTTTACCCGGCGAGAATGCGGAATTCTATGTAGGCTTAGGGAAGGGCTTTAATATTTTGATGGAAACTTATGATGGCCCCAGGTTGCTTACTTCCGAATGGATAAAATCCGGAGCAAAGCAGCAGCTTATCAAAGTGCCGTTTAAATTAGGGAGCACCAATTTTTCGGTGCAATTTTTAACGGTTTTTCAGAATCGTTTGATGAGCAGTTATCATAAAATTGATTTCAAAGCGGTTGATAATAAGCTGGATGTTCGTTTTTTAACTTTCCGCGATAAATTGCAGCCTGGTTCTAAGGAACAGTGGAAGCTGCAGATAAAAGGTAGCGACACTCAGGCCGAAAT
>JANMZB010000368.1:0-2120 GCA_031382725.1 Sphingobacteriaceae bacterium
GCCCCTCCCCGATAGTACTATCACAAAGTGAGAAGACCGTTGGCGGTACATCTCCACATCAGCGAGAATAGCGAGGAAGGTAGTAAAGTTTTGGCGCCTCTGCACGAGTTCGAGTGGGACCCAGTCAAAGCTCGAGCGAACTTCGACAAACACGGGTTGCCTTTTGAGCGGGCTGCCACGGTCTTCCTGGACCCATTGGCCCTCACGGTCCCCGATGAGGAACACAGCGAGACTGAGGCCAGATGGATTACGCTAGGAAAGGATGCCACCGGCGCCTATGTGCTCCTTGTGCACACGTTTTCGAAACTCGGAGACGATAGTGCACGAATTCGATAGATCTCGGCGCGAAGGCCTACGAAGTCCGGAATCCGGAACTACCGTACTCAGCGAATTTGTGCACTCCACGTACATCCGGTATTCAGCAACTCCTTACTTAAGGGGGGATAGCTTATTTAGTAATTTTTCGATATAATCTGTCCAATAGAAATCAAACCTCTTCTGCTAGAACCGGCGCGCCAAGTTATTTACGCAGATATCCTTAGATTCCTGTAGCTCCAGATAAAAGGTAAGTTATGATTGGTTGATTGTTGCAATAGGGTTCTTGCCTATTGCTGTTCACAAATGTGCTCACAATTTGCACGTTAATCTCACATACACAAATTAATTTTTCGTGTGACGCACATTCTCTACCTCATATACACAGGATGAGGGTTCAATTTTCAAGTACCAACGCCGTTAAAAAATACACGTACACGCTAGCGGCTAAGCGTTCCATCGTGATGGAGGCCTATGCTGAGCCGCTTAGCGTGAAACGTATAGCACGCAAATTTCATGTACAGCCAAACCAGATAAGACGATGGAAGCGTCAGTTCGAGGGTAGTGACGAGGATTTGTTAGGTCTGATAGATGATCCAACGTTGCCTTCATCATCATGGTCAAAGCGAAGGGTGACAAGGACTGAAGGGACACGAGCAGCTGGAGCAGGTAGGAAATGTTCTTTCTCAGAAGAGTTGATTGCTGACTTAAAGAAGTTTTTTGATACCAGTCGTGATGAGGATTTTGCTGTGTCGCTGCGTTTGATGATTGCTGAGGTAAGGTTGTTGTCTCCTACTACAACATCAGGACTAACAAATAGTGTACTAGAGGCGCGTATCTATCGACTGTTGCAGAAATGGAATGTAACGTGGCGGAGGGGGACCCATAAAGCGCAGAATACTCGGTACTCGCAGGTAATTATTGATGATTATCACAGTTACATTCGGATGAAGATAAAGCTACTTGGGGTTGATTGTAGTGCTGTGTACAATGCTGACGAGACAAATGTATATTTCTCACCGCAACCGACGTGTACTTATGCTCCGAGAGGCTCTCGAACTGTGTCAATTAAGGGAGCTAATAGCTCCAGTCGGTGCTCGGTAATGCAAGGAGCTTCCATGTCGGGTGAAAAGATTCCTCCTTTCTTGATTTTCAAAGGGAAAAACACGCGTTCGGGACACATCAAGCGGGAGCTCGAGAAAAAGGATGGTTTGCCAGAAGATATGGAGTACGGTGTACAGGAAAAGGCTTGGATGGATGAGGAATTAATGTTGGAGTGGATACAGAAGGTTTGGAAGCCAACAACACAACATAACACTTTTTCTTACCTAATTCTTGATGAATGTCGATCTCATTTGACGGCTAAGGTGAGGGCCGCGTTTGCAGAATGTAATACAGAGGTAGATTTGATTCCGGGAGATTATACAAGTAAGCTACAACCGATGGATGTGGGAGCAAACAAGCCATTCAAAGGGTACGTTAGCGACAATTTCACTGACTGGTTGATTGTAAACAGGAATAAGAAGCCAACAAGACAAGATGTTTCTGGATGGATACGTGACGGGTGGATGAGATTACCGAAGCAGATTGTCTTGAATTCTTTTCGTGGAGCAGGATATGATGTCGGTAGTTCATTGGATAGTGATGACGAAACTTCATCCTTAAATGAAGAATCGTCTTTACTAGCCGATGATCTATGGCTGTTGGAACCTTCGGACGTGGATGAGACGGAAGAGACGTATCGGTAGAAGACGACAACAACCAAATAAAGTGCTGAGGAGCATCAACTATGGGATGCTCCGGGA
>JANMZB010000425.1:0-2642 GCA_031382725.1 Sphingobacteriaceae bacterium
ATCCCGAAACAAGTTCGGGAGGACAAAGCGTTAGAATTAACCCCAATGGTAGTAATGCTGACGAAATCCAACCTTGTTGTCATGCTGAACTCGTATCAGCATCTCGCACGTACTTAAATTATTCTAGTGCAAGATCCCGAAACAAGTTCGGGAGGACAAAGCGTTAGAATTAACCCCAATGGTAGTAATGCTGACGAAATCCAACCTTGTTGTCATGCTGAACTCGTTTCAGCATCTCTCAGATACTAAAATTAATTCTAGTGCGAGATCCCGAAACAAGTTCGGGAGGACAAAGCGTTAAAATTAACCCCAATGGTAGTAATGCTGACGAAATCCACCTTGTTGTCGTGCTGAACTCGTTTCAGCATCTCCCAGATACTAAATTAATTCTGGTTCGAGATCCCGAAA
Organism: Sphingobacteriaceae bacterium; assembly: GCA_031382725.1. GTDB lineage: Bacteria > Bacteroidota > Bacteroidia > Sphingobacteriales > Sphingobacteriaceae > Paradesertivirga. The sequence goes on from JANMZB010000425.1 coordinate 409, forward strand.
CAAGTTCGGGAGGACCACCGCTTTAGCGTAACGTCAATGGTAGGTAAAAAGCCACTTAGTAAAATTTAACTGCTGATAAATTAAGTAGATTTGTTTTCGTAAACTATCAGAATATGGCTACTATGGCAAGTAATATAAACGTATATACAGAAACAACGCCGAATCCGGCTACCATGAAGTTTCTGGTAAATAAGCTCTTATTAAACGGAAGTGCTGATTATGCGACTAAGGAAAGTGCAGAATCATCTCCGTTTGCCAAGGAATTATACAAGTTCAATTTTGTTAACGGAGTATTTTTTGCCAGCAACTTTGTAACTATCACCAAAACGGAGGATGCCGATTGGGCTGATATTGAATCGATCCTTAAAGAATTTGTAAAAGGTGCTGTCGAGTCAGAACTTAAGATACAGGAAGTAGCTAATTCGGAAGAAGCTCCAGCTTTTGAAGGGACAGAACAAGAAATAAAAATCCAACAAATTTTACACGATTATGTACGCCCTGCTGTTGAACAGGATGGTGGTGCAATCAGCTATAAATCTTTTAATGAGGGTGTAGTAACAGTTGAACTAAGAGGTTCATGTAGCGGATGCCCATCATCAACTTTTACCCTAAAAGCGGGGATTGAAAGTCTGCTTAAAAGAATGGTTCCTGAAGTTCAGGAAGTTGTTTCTGAAGCTATGTAAATAAAAGTTCATCCGAATCATAAATTCGGATGATTTCTTTAAATTCTTAATCGCCCTGATTAAGATTTCCTGCTCCTTTATTTCCTGCTATTTTTCTAATAAAAGCCTAAATTTAATATAGTGTTCGGGCATCTGATATTATAAATATATTCAGTCTTAGAAACATTCTAATAAAAGTTTGTTAATATAATTTGTGATAAGTAGTAATACTAATAATAATATAACGACTTTATTAATTAAACCTACAAATCATATATTTGTTAATGTCGCTCCAATTTACTGAACTTTCATAAAGCTTTAACGTAATGAGGGCCTTTATCAAACTTCTATAAAATTTAAGAAATATTCTCTCGATGAAGATCAAAAAAGCAGTAATTACCGCAGCCGCCCAAGGACAAAGATTATACCCGGTAGCAGATACTATACAAAAAGCAATGTTACCTGTGGTAGATGCAGACGGATTACATAAACCAGTTATCCAAATCATTGCCGAAGAAGCTTTTTCAAGCGGAATTGAAGAGTTATGTGTGATTTGTGCTCCCGGCGATAGTGAACGTTATGTAGGTTCTTTCACTGCGCTTCGCAATAATTTAGTCCAATCTTTTAAAGGTATTGATTGGGCAACAAAAGAAGCTGAAGGAATAGATCATCTTCTATCCAACACTACTTTTATTGAACAAAAAGAGCCTTTAGGGTACGGCCACGCTGTTTATCTTGCAAAAGAATTCACTAATCAAGAACCTTTTCTGTTACTACTGGGAGATTACCTGTACGTTTCAAATACGGGTCAGCAAAGATGCGCTGCGCAATTAATTGAACTGGCATCTTTAGAAAACTGTTCAGTATCGGCGGTGAATCCAACTATCGAATACCAAATTGGTCGGTATGGTACCCTAACCGGAAAACAATTACATAACCGTTCGGGAGTTTACGAAATCGAGAAAATTATTGAGAAACCATCTTTAAGCGTGGCAGAACTGGAATTACTTACACCCGGAATGCGCGTTGGTTATTATTTATGCTTCTTTGGAATGCATGTCTTTACTTCCGACATATTCGCAATTCTGGAAAAATACCTTGCAAATAACAGTTCGAACATATTACTTACCCCCGCTTTACAGGAGCTGGCGCAAACAAACAAATATCTTGCGCTCGAAATTAAGGGAAACCGATATGACCTTAGTCGTAAGAATGGATTATTAAGAGCTCAGATAGCAATTGGGTTGGCCGGTGAAGCACATGATGAGACGCTTACCACCATAGTGGAGGCACTTGCCGAGGCTAATACACGGACATTTAAATAAGTGCTTCTTAACTCGTCTGTTTACACTTATCAAATTAGCTTCATGAATCCATTTATAGAAACAATAACTTCGACAGAGCCAGAGAAACGAAACCGTTCGTTCTATGAAATCTGTAAATCATATAATACTAAAAGTCTTTTAAAAGAACTGCTGGAATTGGAGCAGTTCCGTAAAACAACACCAAACTTATACGATAAGGTAAGAGCAATTTTATTTCTGTACGCAGGTTTCCGGTTCTTTTTGATAA
>JANMZB010000438.1:0-7171 GCA_031382725.1 Sphingobacteriaceae bacterium
CTGAAAACCATTCATCAGGACTTTTGTTGTTATGAGTCAAAACACACTGAGTGAAACGATACTCAAGTTCATGTTTTTGAGCTGAACTTGTCTGCTTAAAAATTGTTTGGAGGTTATCGTCCAAGCAAGAAATCCATCGCCTAAAGGCTGTTCGAGTGTGATAGAATTATTAATTGCATTGAAACTGATGGTGTCTCGACAGGCTGCATGAAGAGCACTATACGCTGCTGCATTCAATTTTCGGATTTTGATTTTAGCTGCATCAACAATTGGGTCAAGAACTTGACTTCTATCAACTGGTTTTGTTGTTCCAAGTAGAATATCGACAAAACCATTGTGTTCAGCATAGCTGAGAAAACGAGGTGCCCAAAAAACGAAATCGCTTTTAATTCCTGAGAACTTAACAGTACTCAATTGATACTTATCGTCATCCATTTTTGATGTATTGTTAGTCTGTGAGACAGACGGTGTAACAATTACGTCGACGGTGTAGGATGTATGTACCGATTGTACGTTAGAGTTTGAAACCGAAGTTGAATTCAGTACTTGTACTCCACGTTTCGATTTGAAAAATTTTCGGAAAATTTTCTTAAAATATGTAAATTTCATGAACACGTAGTTGTAGTACGTGTCGATGTAGTTGCCGCTCGAATGGAGAAATTTAAATTTACAATTAAGTAATTACTTTATTCAAACTTGTCACTGTCGTCGTGATAGTACCGTATTCGATGTAATATATTTGAAGCTGAATTAATTCAGATAGAATTTAAAATTCAAATTATATAATCGGCAAATTCGAAGTGTGTATTGACCCCTACTTGGTGTCCGTGGATCGTAAATCGATGAAGTTCAAAGTTTCCAAAATTACGGTACAGTACCGTTTTGGATTTGACAATGGTAGCTCCGTGTAAGTTATATATATCGTTTGGACGAACGCTGTAGGAATCACTGGTAAGTCGATATCTATTTGGTCCTCGATGAGCGACCAAAGTTTCAGGTAGTCCGTTTACTTGGGATCGTACGTGCCAATATTCTTGCACTACAGGGCCCAAATTATCGTCAAAGTCGGTTGCTGGTTTGGCGGTAGAGTGTTCGTAGAAAGCACACGTGTCTCCACCAAAATTTACTAGCGATAAGAAATTCGCTTGTGCCAGACGTGTCGTCGTGTTGTCGGTAAATTTATGTTGTTTACTTAAAACAATTTGTTGGTACCAGTACTGATGTCGAGCTAGTTCGGGTGACACTTTCTTTAACAAAATACCGTTACCAATTTGGTATTTAAATATATCTCGCTTGTGTTGGTCTAACCAAAATGTCGTATACTGTGTATCGTGTATATAAGGTACGTCAAGGTCAATAATATCTTCCGGTCTCCTGTAATATACTGGGCGACGAATTGGTTTACCGAGTCTTCGTACACGTAGTATTGGAAGGAACGGAGGTTGAATATATGTATCCAAAAAACTTTCGCCAGTGGAGTAAGTTATTACTTCGTAAAACTCTACTTGGTCTTGTACGTGATAGACGAAATCACTTAAATATTCTGGATGTGGTAGAGTGTATCTACGTATCTTGGTATTTGTTTTGTCGAAAGGTATATCGTCGAGGGCAAAACTCTTGATGATGTAGGACCTTGGTAGTCTTTTCACGTATGTGGTGTCTTCAATTAAATCTGAGTCGAAATAATCTGTGCTTCGTACTTTGTTTACACGTTTTCCGTTCTCTTGTTTTAATATATATTTCAAATCAATTTCTTGGTTACACTTATTCTTGTGTATGTCTCGTCGTGGCATGTGGTACTAGTATGTACTGTAGATCTTATCCAATAAGATAATTTCTTGAAAGTACAGTATACAGTATTGTAGTCGAAGAGCGTTTCAGCTTCTGGTTTCAGATGATTAGAGAGTTCGTTTGAATTCAATAATTGTTATCGTTATTACAACGATGGCGCTGTTACGTCGTTACAAAGGTTGTATCAGTATCAATAATCAACCGTTTGTCAATGTGTTTCGAATTCTTGCGGTATCCGTGTACAATCTGTAATAAGACCGATGAATTATTACAGCGCAAGTCTTGATTTGTCTCCGTATTGTCGGTTTCTTCTTGGTCGGTTTCAGTTTTCCGTTATACAAAGTACTGTAATAACGTGAACTGGTTATCGTTAGTCTGTGTCCGTACACAGTCTTTCTTCTTTAAATAATACTCGTAGTATAGTATATCGATATAACAGTCCCTTTTAACAACTTGATAGCTTCTTCTTGTACTCGTCTTTCGTCTCTGTTGGATCGATGCTTTCCGTCTCGGCTTCTTCTTGTTTATGGTACTGTAGCAATCACGTTGCGTGTTTCTCTCCGTATGGCTCGTTTCTCGATTGTATCCCGCGTAACTTGTTGAAACCCGCCTGTAACTGCTTGTTCTTCTTCTTCTTGTAGTGGTTGACTCTCTCAATCAATTTGATGGCTTCTTATTTCAAAAATAAGGGTGCTGCTCTATCGTTGCAGCAAGTTCCTTAATGCGCTGACTTTCTCTAACCCAGCGCTAATTAGCGTGTTAGAAATTAGGTAAAATAGATAATTGGAAGCTTACGTTTTGATCTGAATTAAAAGAGTGAGAGTATATCTTAGGATTGATGCAAAAGCATCAAAAGTCTTTTCTCTCCAATATTACCCAAGACTTGTAATATTGAGGAGCTTTTAGCTCCACGGCCATCTGAATATATTCATCAATTCACTTCTTCATTAAGTCTTCATTCACTATTCATTTTTACTTAGGGCTTCACTTTTATTCACTTCAGTCATTTCCATAAATCTTATGTTCACGGTTGCTTCACATTTATAGCTTCATGGCTTTATTTGTTTATTCATATAAATCTCAGTTGATACCCTTTTCTTTTACTTAGATTGTTTATTTGTTTTATTTAGGGTTCAGTAGGATCTTCACATACATTGTTTATTTCTTATTTTATTTCATTCAAACGAGTTCTCGTGCGAGTTCTGATTATTCTGGAACTAGGGGTATTTCCATGTTGTTCCATTGTTGATAACACACTGCACAATAACACGTGATAGAATATATATTTTAACATCCTTCCTCTTGTTCAGATGTTGTTATCTTGTTTCACACTTTCCACATTCTTGGCTGCATGTTTATTGAATAGATCCTCTGAAGTATTCTTTGTGTAGATGTCTGCATCGTTGTCCTCTGACTTCACAAAAACAATTTTCAAGATTCCATCTTCAATATATTCGCGGACAAAATGTTGACGAATATCAATGTGTTTAGTGCGCTAACCATTGGTGTGGTTGTTTGCAAGATAGATTGCTCCGACATTATCCACTTTAATGATAATAGGGAACTGCATCTTATGACCCAAAGATTCAACAATTTGTTTGATGAAAATGATTTCCTTTGCAACTTCAGAAAGGGCAAAGTATTCGGCTTCTGTTGAGGATAGGGTGACGCTTTTACCAGACTTAGATTTCCATGCAATTGGTGCTCCACAAAAATAAATGATGTAACCATAAACACTGATTCGAGTATCGGTATCACCTGCATATTCACTGTCTGATATTCCTTCCAAAACAAACATGTCCTCATTTTGTTTGGGCTTGATCTTTAACCCATAATCTTCGGTGTCAAGAACATATTTGATCAACCTAGTCATTGTCTTCCAATGACCTGGAGTTGCTCCATCAGCTACCTTTGATAATTCTCGAACTGCATTTGAAATATCAGGACGAGAATGTTTGACCAAATACAATAGCATACCCACAACTGATCTGTACTTGAACTGATCATCATCACTGATGAGTGGGTCTCCTTCTTTAGGGCGCATGATAGAAGTTTTTGGTCCAGCTGGGGTTTTGTAACTTCGAGTGTCTTTGACTAAATCTCCATAGCTTTCTTTAAGATGCTTCAAAAGTTTAGGTTGATGGATCCAAATCGTGTCTCTCTCTTTATTTTCAATGATGTGGCATCCAACAAAATGTTCGAGTTTACCAAGGTATTTGACTTTGAAATCTTTATTTAAAGTCTTGATCAATTCATCAATGTTTTCCTTTGTGCTGAAAATTCCACCATCATCCACATAAATTACCACAAATGAATTATTTTGGGGGGATGAATTGATGAACAGACATGGATCTGCAGGGCTTGGGAGATAATTGATGGTTTTCATAACCTCTTTGAATTTCTTCCACCATTGACGAGCTGCTTGAACCAATCCATATAGTGCTTTCTTTAATTTGACACAGTGAGTGCTTGGATGAATTTTGATACCCTGATGGATAAATACATAGTCACAGTAACCGTCTGGGAGTTGCATCCAAAGTTCCTCTTCTAAGTCTCCATAAAGGAATGCCGTTTCAATATCAAATTGTCCAGCTTCTAGTTGGATCATAACTTTGAGAGCTAGTACCAGGTGGAATGTAGCATCGTTGACTACTGGAGCATAATTTTCCTGAAAATCTTTTCCAGGAATTTGACTGAATCCTTTAGCTACAGTTCGTGCTCTGTATCGTCCATCATCTTTAAGTGCATAGACCCATCGATTACCAATTACTTTCCTTCCGGTTGGGACGTTGGTCTTTTCTATAATATCCCAGACATCCTTTTCTTCCATGTTCTTAAATTCTGTACACATAGCAATCCACCATTTGTTCCAGTCTTTACATTGTTTCGCTTCAATGTAGTTTTTAGGATCTGGACTACCATCGTGAATGCTTGCCACATAAGTTAGTTCGGAGGGATTGAATACACGGGCTAGCATCGCGATTTCTGCTGTAGCTCCAGGGTCTGGATTGTAATAAGTTGTAAGATTCCGAATTTCTCGTTGTACGCCAGATATACGTCTAGCGACGTTTGGAACTTCTTCTACAATTCCGTCTTCTCCATTTGAAGCTTCATCGTCATCGTCTTCACTTTCTGCTTCAGTTTCATCTGCTTCATCAACTAATTCCGGTAATTGAATTTCCTCTTGCTCGACTTCATCGTCATTGTTGTTTCCAAAATCTTCGTCGTATTCGATTTCGTAATCTTTTTCTTCATAGTCTGAAGATGTTTCCTTTTTAAATTCTCCATAGAATTTGTTTAACCATACTACATCTCTAGATTTAATCTGAGAGAGTTTATTTAGTGTAAGGAAAATGTACACATTTTCGGCGTGGTCGTCTGCATAGCCAATGAACATACATGGAATACCGCGGTCTGCAAGTTTACTTCGCATTTTATTTGATCTACTATAATGCACAATACCAATTTCACCAAATGTTCTTAAAGTGTGTACCCAACGTGGGAATGTACCATAGAAGGCTACACATGAAGACTCTTTACCGTCTTGTTTGGTAATGATGTTGTCTAATTGCGTAGCTAGGTGTGCACACTGAGCCCATAATTTGTGACGGAGGGTAGTGGGAAGTTGTGCGTGATTTAACATTGCCCGTACCTTTCCGTAAAGAGTGGCGTATTTGCGCTCTAATTTTCCGTTCTGTTCTGGAGTGTACGGTGCTGTCAATTCAAATTTGATTGATAACGTTGTATCTTCTTCGGACAAACGTTTGAATCGAAGGTTCTCCCCTGAATTGTCACATCGGATATGATGAACAGTTAATTTATGTTCTTTTTGAAAATGTCGTAAAAAAATAATCATAATCTCGGGAAGTTCACCTTTGTTGGTGAGGAAAAGGCTCCAAATATGACCAGTATATTCATCTTGAATTAGAAGCCAAAACTTTGCTCCACCGAAACTAAGATGAGAAGTAGATGATAGGTCAATTGCGAGCCGATAGCCACGTGTAGTGGCATGATTGATGGCTTTCTTTGGGATTGCTTTGCGTTGAGACTTGCACATAGCACAGCTTGTACAAGGATTTGGAGTCCCAGTGAGAAAGAAACACATACTTTTGGCGGTCTTACGAACAATTTGATCATTGGGGTGACCTAATTGTTGGTGGAAGATAGCATGTGGTTTAGTGGAAGATTCGACAGAGGCCCGTGCATATTGAATCTGAGGGACATTGACCGAAGTTGGAGTGAAAGGAGGAATTTTAATCCCAAGAATGCGTCCAGAACCATTGTGAAAAACATCATCGAAAGTGATTGTGTGTTTGGGTGTAGATAATGTCATACAACCCCTGGAACTGCCCAATTTAAGATTATCGTTTTGTATAGCCTTTGTGATGGAAAATAGGTTCAACCATAAATCAGGTACTAACAGAACATCTGTCAATGTGATTTGGAATGAGGAACCGTCACGGTTCATAACAGTGCCTTTGTATTTTCCTCTTGCAGTACTTTTCATGATAGCATTGTTGCCCACAGTGACTTCTGTATTGCAAGGGCATAAATCAGACATGCCATTTGAGGAATAACGCATGTGGCATGTGGCACCAGAATCTCCAATGAATAGATCTTCATGAAGTTTAGTTATAGTGGAATCAGCTGTGACATTTAGAGCAGAATGCGTAGTAATAAGAATTAGTTCAGCTGAGTCACGAGGTGAGTTCCGGTTACGGAGATCAGCTGCCTTTTTGAAACATTTGTCTTCTGTGTGGTATGGTTTATTACAATAGGTACACATTACTCTTGGTCGTTCTGGTGGTGCAGTGGCAGCATGTGCAGCGGCTTGTGGAGGGAAGGTTGAAGGACGGTTGGATGGTCGAGTGTCTCGAGATCTGTTGTGACGAGGGCGTCTTTCTTTATCTTTATTGTTGGGATGGTCCCAGCAGTCAATGGCCTTGTGACCTTTCTTTCCACATATGCGACAATCAGATTTGGTTTTCTTTGGATAGGCAACAAGTAAAGTGTCACTTTGGTGAGGTCTAGTTTTCTGATGTTGCATGCGACCGGCGTGTTGATTCTGTTGGATGGTACCGTAAATCTGGCGAAGATCTTCCTGAACTTCAGCGAGAGTGACCTTAACTTTGCGATTTAGCTCGCGTTTAATGAGTTCAACTGTGGTCTGGTAAGCCTGTGGTGTAACATTATAAATGATTTGGGAGATCACCTTATCATCATCATATGTGACTTGATGATCTAATTTTTCCGATTTATTGTGTGTTTTATCGTATTTTTTACCGTATCTTTTAATGGAACGAATACATGATGTTGGTTGTTTTTGATATAATTTATTGATATTTTCTATTATTTTGTTATCTTCATATATTATAAAATT
>JANMZB010000449.1:0-1752 GCA_031382725.1 Sphingobacteriaceae bacterium
ACCTAAAGCAAAATTCAGGGTATTAACCATTGCCTGGTTTAATTTTATTATACTTTCGTAAAAGGTCATTGTTTCAATGGCCTTTTACTTTAGACGGAATTTGCTGTTAACCATTTTTATTCAATGATGAGAAATTACCTGCTTTTTCTATTTGGTATTTTATCGGTTGTATTTATCTCCTGCAAAAATAAAGGCTCATCGCTTTCTAAAGAAGATTTAATAAAAGCTTTTATGATTGGAGAAATCTCAAACCATTCCGCATCATCCGCTTTGGTAATGGTAATGAAGTTTGAAGTGATAAATACCCGACGAACAAAATTGAACTTGAACAAGTCTCTTGCCATAGGGCAATTTGCAGTGCTCGATATATCTGGGAAGTCCACGCTGCCTTCAGAAAGCAGCATCACATCTGCAACAAATTTTAATGATCCAGGATTTGGGTTTGCCTCGGTATATATTTCTATTATTCTTTTAGTAGGGATCGTTTCCATGAAAATATTTTTAATTCAATATACAATAATTGCACTTTAAATGCCATTAAAAAATGACTAATCTTTATGCCAACGAGGACAATTTAACAGTCTTATTTCTCAACAAGAAATCTACCAAGACCAATGCTGCCATAGCTTCTACAATGGGCACCGCTCGTGGAACTACGCAGGGATCATGCCTTCCTTTGCCCGACACTACCACCTTTTCACCTTTTTCATTGATGCTATCCTGATCTTTCATAATAGTCGCAACAGGCTTAAAGGCTACCCTGAAATAAATATCTTCTCCATTGGAAATACCGCCCTGCACCCCTCCCGAATGATTAGTGGTTGTTCGTGTTTTTCCATCTTCGATTACAATTTCATCATTGTGTTGCGAGCCATACATGGCTACACCATCAAAACCACTTCCGTATTCAAAACCCTTCACCGCATTGATGCTTAGCATAGCTTTACCAAGCTCTGCGTGCAATTTATCAAACACGGGCTCTCCTAGACCTACTGGGGTTCCCGTAACCACGCAAGAAACCACCCCTCCTACACTATCTCTGTTTTTTCTGGTCTCATCTATAAACTCAATCATCTGCTCAGCGACAGCTGCATCGGGGCAGCGTACTATATTCGCCTCTGCGAGAGATAAGTCCAGATCTTTGTAGTTTTGTGTTAGTTTTATAGGCCCTGCTTGCGACACATACGCTTGAATGTAAACTCCAAATTGGGCTAAAATAATCTTTGCTATTGCACCTGCAGCCACTCTGGCTAGGGTTTCACGAGCCGAGCTACGGCCGCCTCCACGATAATCGCGAATTCCATATTTTTCAAAATAAGTAAAATCGGCATGTGAGGGTCGAAACTGGTCAGCGATATGGGTGTAGTCCTTGCTTCGCTGATCCGCATTCCAAACCATCATAGCAATGGGAGTTCCTGTCGATTTACCCTCAAATACACCTGAAAGAATTTCTATTTTATCCTCTTCCTGGCGCTGGGTGGTAAGTATAGATTGCCCCGGTTTTCTTCTAGCCAGGTCATGCTGAATTTTGGGCTCATCAATATCCACACCAGCAGGACAGCCATCTATCACTACGCCCACAGCTCTACCATGGGACTCTCCAAACGTGGTAATCTTGAAAATTTTACCGTACGAATTACTCATTTTATTTCTTTAGTATAATGTATAATGTAATCAGGAGCATTAGTATTATCAATACATTGGATATCCATTTCAACCGTGGATCACTCTCCAAAAGTAACACCCCATTGC
>JANMZB010000465.1:0-7962 GCA_031382725.1 Sphingobacteriaceae bacterium
ATGGAAAAGTAACTGCTCATGATATCCAGGCCACTGTTTTGAACCAGTTGGGTTTTGATCACGAAAAGTTTACATTTGATTTTCAGGGGAGACCTTTTAGATTAACAGATGTAGAAGGAAAAGTTATACAAGATATTGTAAGTTAAAATTAACCCGACTAATTAATGACCAAACCCGACAGCAGGAGAACCTTTATCAAAACATCTCTTGCAGCAACCACTAGCTTATTGCTATCTAAACTAGATGTATTAGCAGAAGATTTAAAACCCGCATTTATCCCTGATAAGAATTTCGACTTAAAAATTCTTGCAACAAATTGGGGCTTTGATGGGAGCATGGACAGCTTCTGCCAAAAAGTAAAAAAAGAAGGATATGATGGCATTGAGGTCTGGTGGCCCGGTGACAGTAATCAGCAAAATGAGCTATTCACTGCGTTGAAAAAATATAGTTTAGCTGTCGGTTTCCTTTGCGGCGGACACCAAAGCACCGCTAAAGAGCATCTGGAGACGTTCAAATCAGCTCTAAATGCTGCGGCATTTAATTCGGCTCAAAAGCCATTATATATCAATTGCCACTCAGGGCGCGATTATTTCAGCTTTCAGGAGAATAAGGCTTTTATTGACCTTACCACATCAGTAGCTAAACAGTCTGGGGTGTTAATTTGCCACGAAACACATCGCGGCAGGATGTTATACTCTGCTCCTGTAAGCAAAGAGTTTATCATAAAAAATCCGGAGTTAAGACTGACCGCCGATTTTTCGCATTGGTGTAATGTAAGTGAGTCTTTATTAGAAGGTCAGGATGATACTGTAAACCTTGCTTTAAGTCGTACCGATCATATTCATGCAAGAATTGGCTACGCTCAAGGTCCCCAAGTTAATGATCCGCGTGCGCCGGAATGGGACCAGGCGGTTAAAAAGCATTTGGCATGGTGGGATAAGGTAGTGGAAATGAAGAAGAAGAATGGCACAGGCATTACTTTTCTAACTGAATTTGGCCCCGTTGATTATATGCCTGCCCTGCCTTATACACGCCAACCTGTTGCAGACCAATGGGCTATCAATGTTCATATGCTCAAACTTCTTCGTAATCGTTACAGTTCTTAATATTCCCAATCGTGTTATCGTCCATAATAGAATTTCTTGGCCATTTTCATCCTGTATTAGTTCACTTACCCATTGGGGTTTTATTTGTCGCAATTTTACTGATATGGCTATCTCAGAAAAAAAGCTACTCCATTTCACAATCCTTGTTGCAAGTGGTTGTACTATTTGGTGTTTTATCAGCACTAGGTGCCTGCGTTACCGGATATTTATTATCATACAATGGAGATTACGATGGCGATTTGATCGACTGGCATATGTGGATGGGATTAGGCGTTCTAGGTGTTTCTATTCTGCTTTATGTGCAGATCGCTTATCCCGGGTTTAAGATCTCATATAAAGCATTAACGCTGGCTTTATTCGTATTAATTAGTGTAACCGGTCATTTAGGTGGTTCCTTAACTCATGGTCCGGATTATCTTAGTTTTTCATTAACAGCTTCCGCTGATACGCTTACAACCATAAAGCCAATCGCAAATGTTCAGGAAGCAAACGCTTACGCGGATGTAATTCAGCCGATGCTGCAAACAAAATGTTACGGCTGCCACGGCCCCAATAAGCAAAAAGGTGGTTTTAGAATGGATAGTCCTGAAGCCTTGATGAAGGGTGGAAAAGAAGGTATAGATATTGTTCCTGGCAAAGCCAATGAAAGTGAACTGTTTAAAAGACTGCTTCTTCCGGCTGATGATAAGAAGCATATGGCTCCAAAAGGAAAACCACAACTTGATGAAAAGCAAATTGCCATTTTACAGTGGTGGATTGATGAAGGAGCCAGTTTTGATAAGAAGGTTAAAGACCTAAAGCAGAGCGAAAAAGTTAAACCTCATCTTTTAGCCCTGCAAAACACCGCAGCAAAAAAAGAAAAGCCGCTTGATATTCCTGTAGAGGCTGTGGAGATAGCTGATAATAAAGCCCTAACCACGTTGGATGCCAGAGGTATAGTAGTTTTGCCGGTGGCGAAAAGCAGCAATTACCTTATGGCTAACTTCGTGACTTCAACGGGTATTACAGACGCCGATTTACGCTTACTACTTCCGTTAAAAAAGCAGTTAATCTGGTTAAAGCTTGGGGGCACGCCTATAACGGATGCTTCGCTTAAGATTATAGCTGAGTGTACCGGGCTTACGGTGTTGCAACTAAACAACACTGCTATAACTGATAAGGGTTTGGCTTCGCTTAAAAGTTTATCACGGTTAAACACGCTCAACCTGGTTGGTACAAAGATTACTGAAGAAGGCTTAAAGAATTTGCAAGGCCTAAAGCAATTAAGATTTTTGTATTTATATCAAACCCCGGTTAATCGAAAGAATTGGTCGGTGTTAAAAAACATGTTTCCAAAAACGGTGCTGGATTCAGGAGGATATGTTGTGGAAACACTTGCTAGTGATACGGTTCGCTTAAAAGGCCCCTATTAGATTGTCTGCAAAGATTTCTTTTAAATTTCAGGAAAACCTATATTTAGCTGGTCAATTGTATGAACATTTGTTCAGCAAGGACTGACGACATTTACCAAACCCTAGCTTTCTTACGTTTAAAAAGAGAAGACATAATTAAGCTTTAACCAATGTGCTTTATAAAAGGAATTGAAAGACTTCGAACAAATCTTCAAATTAAATTATCAAATTCTTTGTAAGCATGTAGTTCGTATAACCCGCGACATAGACGCAGCGGAGGATATTGTGCAGGAAGTATTTGTTAACTTATGGGACAAAGGTCAGCGAGATATTGAAAACCCTCAAGCTTATCTTTACAAGGCTTGTATAAATAAGGCACTGAATTTTGTAAGTGTTAATAATCGCAGAAACGAAATAAATAAAACGTCTATTTATCCGAATCATCCCACAGAAACGAGAAGTTTAGAGGACGATCTGGAATTTAAGGAACTCGAAAAACAGGTACTATCGTTGATAGAATCTCTACCCCCAATGTGTAAGAAGGTGTTCCTGCTAAGTCGGTATGAAGAAATGTCGCACAAGGAAATAGCAGCTTTTTTGGCGATCTCGCCAAACACGGTTGATAATCATATTAAAAAAGCACTGTCGGTTTTACGAAAAGTGTTGTCGCTGTTTTTTATGCTGTTTCAGGAAATTACTCACTTAGTATAATTTTTTAAAAATCTTATAGCGGTAAGGATAAATTCACTGGTATTTACATTATAATACCATGAAAAGAATTTATTAGGTAGTACTAATCATTAGCGTCAGGAGTATGAACTCAGGTGTCAATATTTTTTTACTTTAATATCCATAACTTACAGCTCTTAAATATTGTTCCTATGAAACTTAAATCTCTTATACTGTTGGCTGTTCTTATGATTGGTGGTGGTTGCTTATGTGATTGCGAAGACCAGCCAAATTACTATAATGTAACAGGTATAAACGCAGTTGCTAACGTACTGGCTGAAAGGTTTGGCAACCAAACCGAAAGGGAATACAAGCTTGAAAACAATGAAAAAGTTGATTATAATAAGCTAATTATCCAGCTTATACCCACAAAGACATATTATGGCAAAAAGAGTGAAACTATTGGATTTTCATTTGTGAATTCTGCCTATGCCTGTAAATGTGGTGAGCTGTCTCCTGGTGAGATGGGCTCTACAGAACGATTGTCAGAAATTAAGATTTATAGTGACGCAGCCTTTACTTCGGGAGGAAGTTCCTCTGAACTTTTGAACCAGTATTTTGAAATTGCTGGTATGACTTATGAAACATATCGTGAATTTTTTGATCTGAACTCGGTACTCATAAACAAACCCGTTCTCTCTACCTTTGAGGTTAAACTTCGCTTAAAGACAAAGCCAACCGGTATCATGAATCATAAGTTCACTATTCAATACAAACTCACCAACGGAGAATCGTATACTGCTACGACTCAAGAAGTAATGTTTAATTAAGAATATAGGTACTGAGAAACGTAATGTGCTCAAACCTTGCGCTAGCTGTTTTGGTATCTTAAAATGATGAGCAATCTTTAACCAGCTTAACCTCCTGCAACGATTTACACTCTAATCATAACTTTTTTTAATCCCTATAGCGGTGATCATCATTTCACTGGTCTTTATATTAGAAAGACAAGAATAGACGTCAAGCCGCACATAAATTATAAGCGACTGTATATATTAAAATGTCTTCTAATTAATACTACATAATCAAATCATTATTCATGAAAAAAATTCTATTTTTTGCCCTTGTAGCGGCAATCGCATTTACTTCTTGTAAAAAGAAAACTAACGACGAAACTGAAACTGATCCATTCAAACTTCAGTATTCTAATCTCAGCACAGAACAACACAAACAGAAGCTCGAAGCATCCGGCGTTGAATTTGTACAAAAAATAAGTTCGTTACCTGATGAAAAATTTATAGATGTTCTTGATTTTCTGCAAACATTAGATCCATCTGTCGCTGCTCCTTCTTTTGCTTCTGTATTAGCTGTTAACGAAGCTGCTAAAAACAAAAGTTTAAAAGGATTATTCCAGGCAACCACATCAGTTGAAGACAATACAGCTAAATTGAGCGAACTCTATGGAATTTATACATGGAATGCTTCAACCGAAACCTGGGATGAAGCTGTCTCTGCTACTAAACTGGAGTTTAAGTTTCCATCCGCTCCGGAAAAAACAACAAACGATGCTACATTAACAATGACTTATACCAAATCTAACGTGGTAGTTTCATCGGAAGATGATGGAGAGAGTGTTGAATTGCCGGCATCTGTATCGAGTACTTTAAGGGTAGGTTCTAAAGACGAGATGAAACTTATTTCTTCGTATGAATACAAAACTGATGGTACACCAACAAAAGTTGATATCCATTTCATGCTTGGTTCATTCTCTTTAATAACGAAAGTAAGTAATGACGTAACTAACCTTACTTCAGAATTCAGTATCCTTAAAGGAACTGAAACTTTATTAAGTCTTAAAACTTCAGCTAATGGCAATTTAGCTGTTGATAATGCAAAAGATGCTGAAAGTTTCGATGCGGTTGTAAAAAACGCAAATGCAACATTCGAAATTATGAATATCAAATTAGCCGGTCAGGTTGATGTGAAAGCTATACGTGATGCTGAGAAGGCCGCTTCCACATTTCCGGAGGCAGAGCAAAACAAGAAAGAGCTAATAGCCTGGAATACCCATTCAAAATTAGTAGCTATCAATAAAACGGATAATACAGTAATAGCAAAAGTTCAATTTAAGGGTGTTTCTGATGAGTATTGCTATTATTCTTATAACAATACTCAGGTTTGTGAAACTGATTATTATCTGGATCCTCAACTGGTATTTAAAGATGGTTCTCCAATGAGCATTGATGAATTCTTCGAAGGAAGTTTCGGTACTTTGATGGACGACCTTGATGAGTTCGCCGCAGAATTTGAATAAAATATTAGTAAAGGAGATATAGGTAATCCAGATAAATAGAGCTCAATTAATAGCCGCTAAACACACACAATTACCGGACAAGGCTGCCGTAAAAAATCTATAAATAAATATGTACAAATTTCTATTATGCATGTGCATAGGATGGCTGTTCTTTACCAATTCGTCATTTGCCCAAATTAAATTGCTGGAGCAAAGAGTGTCTGTAGATAAAAAAGCTGCAACTATACAAGACGTTTTAACTCACTTGTCCACTGAATACAAAATTAATTTCTCTTATAGTAAGGACCTGATATCACTGCATCAAAAAGTTACCGTGAAAGCTACAGAGCTGCCGCTTAGTGAGGTGCTGAATAATTTATTCAGGGGTAAAGGCATCCAATATATTGTGATCGGAAATCAAATTGCTTTGCAAAAAATCCGAAAGAAAAAAAATGGATTTACAATCAGCGGCTATGTAACAGATTCAGCATCTGGCGAAGCTTTAGCAGGGGCCTATATAAATAGTGGAATAGCTCAAACTTCCAGTAATGCCTATGGTTTTTACAGCCTTCTTTTACCAGCTGATAAGATCAACCTTGAAGTAAGGTATTTGGGATATAGCCCCTTGCTGCTTCAAATACCTGCCATTTCGCAAGACACTATGCTTGCACTGCATTTAAAACGGCTCAATGGGGAGTTAGCGGAAGTAATAATAAACTCTGAGACAACTACAGCGCTGCAGCACGCCAACAAAGTATCAATGAGCAGCAGCGAAATAAAACAACTTCCACCTTTTATGGGCGAAGCGGATGCCATCAAAGCCTTTCAGTTAATGCCCGGGGTACAAGGACGAGAAGGTTCATCAGACCTTATTGTAAGGGGTGGAAGTCCGGATCAAAACCTGATTTTGCTTGATGGAGTACCGGTGTATAACGTATCGCATTTACTTGGGATTTTCTCAGTTTTTAATCCGGATGCGATACGGAAAGTTGACATGATAAAGGGAGGATTTCCGGCACCTTATGGTGGCAGATTATCATCAGTAGTAGATATTTATTTAAAAGAAGGGAACAATAAAAAATTTGGCGGGGAGGGTTCACTGGGATTAATTTCTTCGAAACTTCTTTTAGAAGGGCCGATCAACAATGAGAAGACTTCGTTTCTTATTGCCGCCCGGCGTACTTATCTGGATCTGATAACTGCGGTTATGGGGAAGAATAATAACAGCTATAACTTTTCTGATATAAATGCGAAAGTAAATCACACCTTCTCTCCAATTGATCGGGTGTATTTAAGTGTTTATGGCGGGAGGGATAAGTTTGTGTTTAGGGATAAAGATTACAACGAAATGAAATATAAAATGAAGTGGGGCAATACAACAGGAGCCTTACGCTGGAATCATATCTATAATCCCCGGTTGTTCAGCAACGTAACAATAACACACAGCAATTATAGTTTTGATCAGGCTTCAGAACTTAGAATGTTTGAAAGTGGCATTAATATTAACCGGGATGCAAGTCTTACTTCGAGCATAAATGACTGGGGAGCTAAAACGGATTTTGATTTTATTGCTGATACTAAGCATCACATTCGGTTTGGAGGAAGCTATATTTATCATCAATTTAATCCGGAATCGGTAACTATAACTGCTGATTCTCTAAACTTCACATCGGCCTCTTTTTCTAAAATTTCTGCCCATGAAATTTATACCTATGCGGAAGATCGCATCAAAATTAATGATAATCTACAGGCAATCGGAGGCGTGCATTTTTCTGCATTTGCAGTGGGGGGTAAAAATTATACTTCCATACAACCTCGCTTAGCAATAGGGTATACAATACCAAAGGGCCTGGGTTTGCAGGCTTCTTTTTCGACGATGACTCAATACCTTCATCTGTTAAGCAATACATCCACAGGTTCTCCAACCGATGTTTGGGCACCTGCAACCAGAAATGTAAAACCGCAACGTTCATGGCAGGCTACGCTTGGAACCACCGCTTCCTTTATACAGGATAAGTATGAGTTTAATGTTGATTTCTATTATAAAAAGATGAGGGATGTGGCTGAGTTTAAGGATGGTAGCAATTTTGTAGAAGACTTCCTACGGGTTGGTCCCGAAGAGATTAATTTAACCTCTTTCATTGTCCCACCATATGAAGAACGTATTTCAACCGGCGAAGGGTGGAGTTATGGATCAGAATGGATGCTCAGAAAAAAAGCAGGAAAAACCTCAGGCTGGATTGGATACACCCTATCCTATGCTACGAGGCAATTAGAAGGCATTAACCAAAATAAGCCTTATCCCTATGCTTATGATAGCAGGCATAGCGCTGTTTTAGTAATTAATCAGAAACTTACTAAGAAGCTTAGTATGGGCGTTAACTGGACATATCGGTCTGGGTATGTCACTACGCTGCCTACAGCCAGCTATAAACCATATAAAGAACCTAACCAGTATGACTATCAGACTTACGAGTATTCGAATATTGACTATTTAAATGAG
>JANMZB010000199.1:0-13737 GCA_031382725.1 Sphingobacteriaceae bacterium
ACACGCCCTGAAGCATGAATAATACGCTGATCGTCCAGCATAATGCCTACATGAATAACATGCCCGTCTTCGTTATCAAAAAAAGCCAAATCACCAGCCTTCGCTTCCTGTAAAAAATTTACAATCTCGCCTTGCTCAGCCTGCTGCCATGCATCACGTTTAAGATTTTTACCAAGCATTTTAAAAACAACCTGTGTAAACCCTGAGCAATCTATTCCTAATAATGTCTTTCCGCCCCATAAGTATGGCGCACTTAGAAAGAATCGTGCATACTCCGCTACCGAACTTTCAAAGTAAGGAGATTGGTTGATAAGCTCTTGCGAGGTTAATTCATATTGTTCCGTTCCAAGGAAGAAATGATTGTCTTTCATTTCCGGGATACTGCTCCCTGCTAATAAATGCAGTTTCTCTCCGGAAGATAACTTTATAACTTCATGAAAAGGTTTCAGGCCTAATACTGAACCTTTGCTTTTTGATTTTAATAAACAATCTTTTACGGGTACATATTGCTTAATATCAATCCAGCCTTCATATTCTTCCTGGCAGGTTTTAATGCGTACCCATTTATCTGTAGATTCTAAAATTTCAAAACAATCGCCAAAAAGCAACTGTGTCGAAATTTCGGTCTTATCCGATGCGGCCACCCGCAATGGAATAACCGATAAATTACATACGCCGTATTTAATCATGACAAGTACAAATCAAAGAAAAATGACCGACAAAATGAATTAAAAAAACTTACCTTAAACTTTATTGTTTTAATACAAATGATAGTTTCCCCTAATCAAAAAAACAAATGAAGAGCTTTAATCAAACTCATAAAATTTTAATTGCAGTAGAAGACAGTACCTATTCACAGCGAGCTACTACTTACGGTATTGATTTGGCTAAAAAATTATCTGCTGAAGTTGCCTTGCTCCATGTTAATGAATTGCCTGTAGCAACGTCTTACACCACAGATCCGTTAATGGCAGAACCTCCGATAATGATGCCTGAAATGATACATGCTCAGGAAGATTCTAGTAAAAAACTCCTAAACAAAATTGCCGATTCAATTGGTGATGATACGACCATCTATACGTTTCATAAAACCGGAAATCCGAAAGATGAAATACTGAGCACTGCTGAAGAATGGGGCGCGGATATGATTATTTTAGGCACCCATGGCCGAACTGGCTTTGATCATTTTTTGTCGGGAAGTGTAGCGGAGAAGGTGGTAAGAAAAGCCAGATGTCCGGTACTTATTATCCCGAATAAGGACATGGATGAAACTACGAAGCATTAAATAAAACAAAAAAAGCGGCTATCGCCGCTTTCAAATTATCTTAAACCAAAATTTATCCTTCGCCGTGTAACCAGGCTTTTTTAGCTAGTAATTCTTCCTCGGTTTCACGAACATCTACATCATCAATACAGCAATCTACAGGGCAAACTGCCGCACATTGTGGCTCATCATGAAAACCCTTACATTCAGTACATTTATCAGAAACTATATAATAAAATTCCTCAGAAATGGCAGCTTGAGCCTCTTCCGCGTTTAAAGTATTGCCATCACCAAAATCGATCACCCCACGTAAAGATGTTCCTTCGGAAAAACGCCATGCAGCCCCTGCATCGTAAATAGCGTTGTTAGGGCATTCCGGCTCACAAGCTCCGCAGTTAATGCATTCGTCTGTTATTATTATCGCCATGTTCTAAAATCTATTTCTTAAACCGTAATTTTGCACTCCTCAAGGCACTGCAAAAACAGTGCAAATATAACACAATCTGTTGATTTTATTTTAAGCACTTCCATTTTGACACTTGAACAACGAAAAGCAGCTTTAATAAATCTTGGAGAATATCTGAACTCTCCTGATGAGAAGCTTAAACAATTAATAAACACAGCACATCATTCCAATGCATGGTTTACTCCACAAGAGACTACCAAAGCATTGAAAGGCATCTCTTTCATGCTAAGTGAAGAGGATTTAAATAAATGGTTTGATACTATTTCAGGTTCTGGAAAAGAAGATTTTACAGCAAAAACAGTTGGTTTAGTTTTAGCTGGCAACATCCCTTTAGTAGGTTTTCACGATATTTTAGCTGTGGTAGCCACGAGACATATTGCAATGATAAAAGCATCTTCCCAGGACAAATACCTCATACCCCATTTACTAAATAAACTTATTGAGTTTCAACCTGATTTTGAAAAGCAAATCCGGTTCACCGAAAGGTTGGAAAACTTTGAGGCGGTAATTGCAACAGGCAGTAATAATAGTTCGAGATATTTCGAACATTATTTTGGAAGGGTTCCTCACATTATAAGAAAGAATAGAAATAGTATTGCCGTACTTTCGGGAACCGAAAAAACCGAAGAACTGTATTTATTAGGTCACGACTTGTTCGACTATTTTGGTTTGGGCTGTCGAAATGTTTCTAAGGTATTTGTACCCAAAGGTTATGATTTTAGAATATTTTTTGAGTCGATCGAAGGCTATAACAACATCGTAAACCATAATAAATACTGCAACAACTACGAGTATAATAAATCTATTTATCTCATTAACAGAGACAAGCATTTGGATAACGGGTTTTTATTAGTTAAAGAAGATACGCGTCTTGCTTCGCCCCTTGCGGTGCTTTATTTTGAAGAGTATAAAGATCTATCATCTGTAGAAGATTCTATCAGCGCTCATGCTAATGAAATTCAGTGTATCGTAACGAATCAAAAATTAAGCGTTAAGCCTCAGCAATTAGGATTCGGCGAAAGCCAAAAACCGAGGTTATGGGATTATGCTGATGGCGTAAACACGGTCGAATTTTTGTTGAGTTTATAAACAACTCGGGCTAAAACGGTAGAAAATCATAACTTTGGGGCTATGTACCTTATAAAGGTGAAAGGTGTTGCGAGAATTCCGGATTACGTACAATTAAGAGACGATAAGTTCACTTTATTAGCCTACTTCAGAGTCGACAGGCCTGATAAATCACTTGAGAAAATTGGTCTTGGTGACAAATCGGAATATATCATGAATATTGTAAAAGACCTTCCCTTTGGTCAGATTTTAAAATTGGAACTTTAATATGATCGGCAATACCGTTATAAGACTTGACAATGTTGATGTTTACCAGCAAAAGCACCTGGTATTAACCAACGTTAACTTACATATAGATAAAGGTGAATTCGTGTTTCTTATCGGTCAAACCGGATCGGGGAAAAGCAGTTTGCTTAAAATTATTTATGGCGATTTGCATATCTCATCGGGCGAAGGCCATGCCGGAGGTTACGATCTAAAGAAGCTAACCGAGAAGGATGTTCCGTTTCTCAGAAGAAAATTGGGAATTGTATTTCAGGATTTCCAACTTTTGACTGACAGAAGCATTGAAGATAATCTTCGTTTTGTAATGCATGCCACCGGCTGGAAGGATAAAACTCTGATTACAGAACGTATCAAAGATGTGCTTGACAAGGTTGGGCTTCGTTCAAAAATTAAAAAGATGCCACACGAAATTTCGGGAGGAGAACAGCAGCGAGTTGTAATTGCACGAGCGCTTTTAAACGACCCTGAGATAATCCTGGCTGATGAACCAACCGGTAATTTAGATCCCGATACATCGGAAGAAATCATGCTTCTTTTAAAGGATATCGCCAAATCGGGAACTTCCGTTTTGATGGCAACCCATGATTACCAGCTTATCCGAACCTTTCCATCACGCATTATAAAATGCGATAATGGTAAGGTACATGAAGATGCCAAAATCGTATAAAATTTAGCTCGTACGTCAATTTGGTTCTTTAGATCTAAAAATCACTGACAGCTTGGCTGTTTTATTTAATTGGCAAAAATTTTGTCTAAACCCATTATTATGAAGTTTTCAGACATGTTGAAAAACAAGAAGAAAGAAACTATGAATCAAAGTAACGAAGAGAAACAAGAAATTGAACAAGAATTGGAGCAAGTAAGCGAAATCTTAAGCCATCAGGGCGATGGAGGCGATTCTGAGAACACACCTTCAGCAGATATTCAGGATCAGGTTTCGGAAGAAGAAAAATTAAAAGTAGAGATAGCAGAGGCCAATAATAAATACTTACGTCTTTATGCTGAGTTTGATAATTATAAGCGACGCACAAACAAAGAACGTATCGACCTGCTTCAAACCGCCGGAAAAGATGTTTTAGTAAGTTTTTTGCCTGTGGCTGATGACTTTGACCGTGCTCTAAAATCGATGGAGACAGCAACTGATGTTGTAAGTGTTAAAGAAGGCGTTTTACTGGTTCAAAATAAGCTTAAAAGCATCCTAACTCAAAAAGGAATTAAGGAAATGGATGCTGTGGGCACTGCTTTTGATGCGGAAATTCACGAAGCTATCACTAACATTCCGGCTCCTTCTGATGACTTAAAAGGAAAAGTGATAGACGAAGTTGAAAAAGGTTATTACTTAAACGATAAGGTAATCCGCTTTGCAAAGGTTGTTGTAGGAGCATAAAAAGAATGAAAGAATGTTTGAATGAGAGAATGTCTTCATTCCTTCTTTAATTCATTTCTTCAATCATTATAAGATATATGGCAAAAAGAGACTTTTACGATATCCTGGGAGTAACAAAGGGAGCAAGTGCTGATGAGATTAAAAAAGCTTATCGCAAGCAGGCTATAAAATTTCACCCTGATAAAAATCCTGGCGATAAAGAAGCCGAAGAGAAATTTAAAGAGGCTGCTGAAGCTTATGAGATTTTAAGTAATCCGGAGAAGAAGCAGCGTTATGATCAGTTTGGTCATGCGGGAGCTCAAGGCGGCGGTTACGGTGGTGGCCATATGAATATGGACGATATCTTCAGCCAGTTTGGAGATGTTTTCGGTGGTGGAAGTCCGTTTGAAAGTTTCTTTGGAGGTGGCGGCCAATCACGAGGCTGTAAACGCACTGCACGTGGGAGTAATTTAAGAATCAAGGTTAAATTAAACCTTGAAGAAATTGCTAAAGGTGCTGAGAAAAAAGTAAAGGTTAATAAACAGGTTGTTTGCAATACGTGCGATGGCAGTGGTGCTAAAGATCGTTCATCGTTTAATACCTGCGCAACCTGCGGTGGCGCCGGATCGGTTCGCCGTGTAACAAACACCATATTAGGGCAAATGCAAACTACAAGCACCTGCCCTACTTGTAATGGTGAAGGAACCCAAATAACTTCAAAATGCGGAAGCTGTCATGGTGATGGTGTAGTAAGAGGCGAAGAAACTATCTCAATTAATATTCCGGCGGGTGTAAGCGAAGGCATGCAGCTTTCGATGGGCGGTAAAGGAAACGCAGCTCCACGAGGCGGTGTACCAGGAGATTTAATTATATTAATTGAAGAAGTACAGCATGAATTTTTACAACGCGAAGGAAATAATGTGGTGTATGATTTGCACGTTAGCTTTGTAGATGCAACTTTAGGTGCAAGTGTGGAAGTGCCAACGATTGATGGTAAAGCGAAAATCAAATTAGAGCCGGGAACTCAGGGCGGAAAAATATTAAGACTCAAAGGCAAGGGTGTTCCCGAGGTGAATTCTTACCATCGCGGAGACCAGTTGGTTTATGTAAATATCTGGACTCCAAAAGTGCTTTCTCGTGAAGAACGCGATCTGATGGAAAAATTGCAAAGCTCACCTAATTTCCGGCCACAGCCAGGAAAGAATGAGAAGAGTTTTTTTGAGAGGATGAAGGAATATTTTGAGTAAGAAGGGTTTAAAGACTCTAACACAAAAGCCATTCGCTGCAAACGAATGGCTTTTTATATGTCGTCAGTTTCTCTGATAATCAAACTAAAACAGTATATAATTTAATGTTTTTCTTAAAACCCGGACGGAGTCCTGATTTTTTCATAATGATTTAAGAGTGCTTCGCTGAACTCTTAAACCAGAAGGGGGACCTTGCTGCAGTCAAGTGCAAAACAAAAAATCTTGTTTCGCTTTGCTTTACTTGATTTACTATCTTTTTTATAATTTTGGATTTATGAAACTTCTTCTACCTATTTGCTTATTACTACTATCCTTTTTTGCTTGTAAAAAAGATTCACCTCCCAAACCAATGGGAGAAGTGAGCAAAGTTTACAAAGACAGCGTATCCTTTACAGTTGACGAAAAAAAATTCCAATTTTTAGACGTTAGCAGAGAAGGTTTTGGTAATAGACAGATTAATATCAAACCTTCGCACACTATAAAAGTGACCAAGAAACCGCATACCAAGTCGGAGGCTTTTATTGGTATGGAGAAAAAGATTCTACCCTTTTCGATACCTCTTTCAAGTTTTATGGTGATGGGATTTACAGTGATATAGAGTTTAAATTCAGTAAAAAGTTTCATAATTCGCAGCTTATTGGAAAGACTTTCAGGAGGCCTAGAGACAAGCATGAGGTAGTACAGGTCGGTATACAGTCATTTGCTGTAGACTTTGACAATGAAAACACTAACGACGGTGTAGCAATAGAAGCGCATCTTCCTGGAATACCGGGAATACTTGTTTCGTATATTCCAGGTTTTGCAATTGTTGGCAAATCTGTTTTACCAAGATCGTTACAGGACGACTCAAAATTTGAAGTAATTAAAATCGAAAAGTTGAACGATAAAATACACTTGATTGAAGCAAGGTTTGAAATAAATCTGTACGATCAAAACGGGAGGTTCTACAGAATCAAAAACGGGTTCGTTCGCGTCTTAACAGACATGAAGGTATTTCCATAGGACTAATCAGCCACAGAAAAGTACCCCCTTCTGTTTTAATTCTTCCGCAGGGCGACTTAAATCAGTAAAAGAAGATCAGGGCTCCGTCCGGAGAAAAACAAAAAGCCATTCTCTATCTAATGGCTTTTTCTATAAAGGTATTTAGCCTCTTTAGTAATTAAACTGGAACTGAATACGAAGAAGTCGTCCATCCTGAGTATTGATCGGCTTCACCGCATCTTCAAATCGTCTTTTTGAAACAGTATACATGGTCACCAGTTCAAAGTTCTTAAATGGCTGCCATTCTGTTCCAACTTCAAATTCGTTCACATTGTAACTTCTTGCATCCCGCTCAAACTTTTTGCCACCCTCATAAAAGTGGTATCGAACAAATGGAATAAGCAACTGATTTTTGAATCTATGCGCATAAGAAGCAAGTGCATAACCCCCTTCAAGACGTTTTTGTTCAATAGTTTTAATAACAGGATTATACTCAGGACCGGTACCAATGTTATATTCTACCTGCAATCCAAATGGCTGCGGATATAGAACAAATGTAGCTGCGGCACGCTGATCGATATATTGAGTTTTGGTTTTTACGCCGGAAGTAGGTGTAGACACGATGTATTTACCATGATATCCTTGTAATCCAGGTTCAATAATTTGTTTGCCTAATTTAATGGGAAAAGACACCCGCGATATGATATGCGGCTGATCATTTGCTTCGTTTCTATTGGCTGTTTGCCCGTTATAAGCACCGAAGGCAAATACGCCATAATCCCCGGAACCTTTCAATCCTGAACTTACAAGGTAGGCGAAACGCTCACGGATCTTTTTAGGAGCCCAGTAAAAGAATATTCCCAAATCACGTTCGTTGCTGGCGGCACTATTTAAGGCATCGTTCCGATCTAAAGGAAGTCTGTTTTGGCTTGATTGCAGGTTTTCAAACCCGTATGGGATTTTGCTTTGCCCAAAACGCAATCTAAATTCATTTTTAGTATCCAATCCTAAATCAAAGTACGCATCTCTAATTTGTGCGAAGTTATTGTTCGCATCGGCACTTGATGCCAGATCTGGTTGAATATAAAAATATAAGCGATCATTTATCTGGCCTGAAAATATCAAACGGATACGGCGCAGGAAAAAACCTCCTGTACCTCCCCAGGATCTGTCGCATTGCTCGCATTGCAAATCGGAGTTGGTTTCCAGTAAACGATTATACCGAACTTGAGTATATCCCCTAAGGCTTATTTTCTCATACCATTCTGATTTTTTTGCAGCTGGCTTAGCAATTGCTGAATCTAGTTTTACAGAGCTTGTTATTTTAACACTGTCATTCTGGGTTCCTTGGGCTGAAACACTCCCTATCAAGGTAAATAGGGCTATTAAAACATTAAAAACTTTCATTGCTGTTTTGGTTATGTCAGCAAAAGTACATTTAATGTTAATTTATGATAAAGTAAAAACTTTAAATTAACATAATGATTATTTAGAGTTAACATTAATTTAACACAATGATAGTTTAACGACCTCTATCTTCAGCGTCATTAATGGATTTTGTAATTTCAGCAATCAATCGCCTAACTGCGTCTTTCAATTTCGGATCTCCATTAAAGTTTAAATCAAATAATACCTTCTTGCTTTTACGTTCATAATTGAGTTCGATAGCATAATGAATAGAATTTGGGGAAGTGCTATCATTTACAATTTGTGAAGGAAAATTCCAGAAACCAAGCTGTGCAGCTCGTCTATGCAGCACTAAAAGATCATCTTTTGTAAGTTTTACAGTCTTTTTAATTAAAGAGTCTTCTTTATTTAAATAGTGATATGAGCCGGTTTTAGAATCGTATTGATTAATAAGACTATCAGCCGGGCCGTATTTTATGGTAAGGGATTTAAACTCCGAAAACTTATACGGAGCATTTTTAACCATCATTCCATAATAATAGAAGCAATAAAAAAGGAAAGGGACAATAATGCTTAACGCGAGAAATATTTTTTTTGATCTACTTGACATTGGTGGGAGATTTAAGAATTGAGATATGAGAAATTAGAATTGAGATTTGAGACAATAGTTTGAGCAAAATAAATTATTCAAAAGACTCATCTGTCGGATTAAACTCTTTTTCCCATTTAGCTATAACAACGGTCGCGAGGCAATTTCCAATAACATTAATTGAGGTACGGGCCATATCCATTAATTCATCAATTCCAAGAATGATAAATATAGGCCAGGTAGGCATATTAAATGATGCAGCAGTTCCTAATAAAATTACCAACGACGCTCTTGGTACTCCCGCGACTCCTTTACTGGTTAACATCAGTGTAAACACGATAATAAGCTGCTGCGAAAGAGAAAGATTCATTCCTGCTGCCTGAGAAACAAATATCGCGGCAAGCGAAAGGTATAAAGTGGTTCCATCGAGGTTGAAGCTGTAACCGGTTGGCATCACGAACGCTACAATTTTCCTGGGGACACCTAACTTCTCAAGATTTTCCATAGCACGTGGCAATGCAGCTTCTGAACTTGTTGTAGCAAAAGCAATCGAAACCGGGCCTATAATAGCCGCAATAAACTTCTTTAATGGAACACCCACAATAAGTGCGATCGGCAACAACACGCCAAGTAAAAAGACAATCAAAGCGACATACAGAGTAGCCAATAAGTGAAACAGATTCAGCAAAATACCCAAGCCCATGTGGCCTACCGTATAAGCTATGGCAGCACCCACTCCTATCGGCGCAAAATACATTACGATGTTTGTGAATTTAAACATCACTTCAGCGAGGCTTTCAGTCGCTTTAAGCATCGGCTGGCGCTTGTCTTCCCTTACCATCGCCAAAGCAATCCCGAAAAGGATACTGAATACTACTATTTGCAATATCTGCCCTTCGGCGATAGATTTGGCAATATTCTCAGGGAAGATATGAAGAATGATATCATTAAAAGATTGGGCAGGCACATCAGGCAAGGCTTCGTCCATTTGTGGTGGAGGTACAATTCCAGCCCCAGCCTGGGAGATATTTATCGCCGCAAGGCCGATGAATAATGCGATTGTTGTGACTACTTCAAAGTAGAGAATGGCTTTCCATCCCATCCGTCCAACTTGTTTTAAATCGGCATGACCGGCAATGCCATAAACCAGCGTAGCAAATAATAATGGTGCCACAATGGTTTTGATCATTTTAAGGAAGATTTTACTCAGCACCTGGAGCTTCATCCCGATTTCTGGATAGTCGTGGCCAATTTCAGCTCCAATAACCATTGAAATCAAGATCCAACTGGTAAGCGAGTTCTTCTTTATGCCGAATATTATTAAACAAAATATTGTAAGTGCCCTAGAAAACAGAAGTGCCAGCGGTGTAACCGGAAGAATATGATATGCATTAAATAAAGTTAGAACCGCGGTAATAAAAGCAGTGATGAGTGCAGCATATCCTGCTTGTTTTAACTTCATAAAGGAAAGTTTAACGATTTGAACAAATGTAAATAATTAGCTTTACTCCACAAACCTAATGGATGAATGAGGGTAGAGAAATTAAACGACATCAAAAAAGAACTTCGCCAGTTAAACGCCGAAGCTTTGACAGAAATTTGCTTACGTATTGCTAAATATAAAAAGGAGAACAAGGAGTTATTAAGCTATTTGCTTTATGATGCCGATAATCCGCTTCAATATGCAGAAGAGGTTAAATCGTCTTTACTCCCTTCCTTTCAAAACTTAAATAAATCATCGTACACCAGTACAAAAGAACTGCGAAAAACTGTTCGATTATTATCTAAACACACAAAATACACTGGTTCTAAAGAGGTTGAATTAGAACTTCTGATATGGTTTTGCAATAACTTTTTAGAGTATGCAGATTCCCGATCATCACATAAACCATTAATAGCCCTATTAACAAGGCAGTTGGAAAAGATCAGGCGAATTATACCAAAGCTTCATGAAGATCTTCAATTCGATTACAGCGAACTTTATAATAATTTAGTAACAGATGCTGCCGAAAAGGTTCGGTTTTTCAATAAACAAGATTTCAAATTATAATTTAGGTTTACTGTAACGGTTGGCGATTTGTCTCGTCATAGTACCAAAGCTCCATCTGCAAATTTTAGATAGAGTAATGCATAATCGAATCTGCGAGTAAAAAAATTAAAATTTTCACCGCTTCATATCAGTAATTCGCCGAGTATTTATCCTCTCTGGCCTAAAATTGATTGTCGGCATGGATTGGTCAAAATACATTTGTGCCAATAAACAGAAATAGAATACATGAAATCTTTACCAAAGCCTATAATTTCTTTGATCCGTTTAATGCTTTCGCTAAGTATAATAACGCTAACAAGTGCTGTTCAGGCACAAACACAAGGAAGTATTATTGGCAAAGTTGCAGACGAAAACAAAAAACCACTCGACTTCGCAACAGTAAGTCTTTTGAAAGCAACAGATTCTGCGTCGATAAAATCATCGATAACTGATTCAACAGGAAGCTATCAGTTTGAAAAAATTGAAGCAGGTGACTATGTGGTTAAAATAAGTTTCTCGGGATACAAGAAATCAACAAGCAAGGTTATTTCAGTTACGGCAAATAATATGACCGTAGTTCCGGTAATAGTATTAAGTACCGACAGCAAAACTTTAAAAGAAGTGACAATAACCGCAAGAAAGCCTTTTATAGAAAGAAAGGCAGATAAGTTAATTCTTAACGTTGAAGGCAGCGCAGTAGCTGTAGGAAATACCGCGTTAGAAGTTCTGCAAAAAGCACCTGGAGTAACCTTAGATAAAGATGATAATATTTCTATGAGTGGGAAGAGCAGCGTGCTGGTAATGCTTGATGGCAAACCTACTTATATGAGCAATGCTGATTTGGCGAATATGCTGAGGAGCATGCAAAGCACTCAGATTGAAACTATCGAGTTAATTACTAATCCATCTGCCAAATATGATGCTGCTGGTAATGGAGGAATTATCAACATCAAAACCAAAAGAAATAAGAAATTAGGGTTTAACGGAAGTACGACTATTGGCTCGGGTTATGGACGAACTTCAAAATACAATGGCAGCACCAATTTGAACTTTAGAAAAGGTAAAATCAATTTATTTGGAAGCTATAATTACAGCAATAACGGTAATAAAAACATTTTTGAATTGAATCGAAAGGTTACTGATATTAACGCGGTTACCAATTTTGATCAGGATAATGACTGGAACTCCAGAAGAAACAACAACGGTTACAAACTTGGAGTTGACCTTTTTGCAAGCAAGAAAACCACTATTGGTTTGTTATGGAACGGTTATGCTAATGTTGTCGATGAAAAATCACGGAGTGGTACTGATATTTTTAATCAACGTTTTACAGTTGATAGCAGTATTAACGTTTTGGGAAGAAACAATCAGAAATATGCTAATAACGCTTATAATTTCAATTTCAAAACCAATCTGGACACCTTAGGAAGAGAGCTTACGATTGATGCGGATTATTCAAATTACAACGGCAGAAGCGATGAGTTTCGTGACAGTTATTATTCGAAATTTAATAATAACCCTCCTGTTGAATTTATCAATAATCTCGCTCCAGCAAATATCAAAGTGATATCAGCGAAGCTGGATTATGCTCATCCGATTTCAAAAACATTTAAGGTAGAAACCGGCTTGAAAAGCAGTTGGGTAACAACTGACAATAATCTCCAATTCTCAACTCTTAGTAATTCTGACTGGGTTTTGAATAAAGACCGGTCGAATCACTTCATTTACAAAGAAAATATAAATGCGGCGTATGTCAATTTAAATAAGGAATATAAAACTACTACGATCCAAATGGGGCTTCGTGGAGAACATACCAATTCTAACGGAAACTCTGTTACCTTAAACAATGTAGTTCCAAGGGATTATATAAAGCTTTTTCCAAGTGTTTCATTAAGCCAAAAACTAGGGAAAGACCATCAGCTTGGCCTTTCATATAGTCGCCGCATTGACCGACCCAGTTACGACAAATTAAATCCTTTTGTGAACTTACTTGATAAATATACTTTCATGCAAGGTAATCCGAAGTTAAATCCTCAATACAGCAATTCAGCACAACTTTCTTACACTTTTAAAGGTGCTATGACTGCGAGTCTGAATTACAGTAGAACTACTGATGTGATGACGCAGATTACAGAACAAAACGATGCAACGAAAGTAACTTACGCACAGGAAAGAAACCTCGACAATCAAACTGTTTATTCTTTTAATGTTTTTACCCCTGTGCCTGTTAAAAAATGGTGGAATATTAATAATAATATTGAGGTGTTTAATTTGGGCTTTACTGCAGATCTATTTGGAGAAAGGCTTAAAGTTGCCCAAACCGTTTTTCAAATAAATACCGATAATCAGTTCACTATAAGTAAGACAATTGGTGCAGAACTTTCCGGCTGGTATATGTCTCCACTTCAATACGGCATTTTTAAAATTAAAAATGCGCCATTCGTAAATGTAGGACTTCGAAAGTCTTTCGATAAAAACAAGGTGAATTTAAAACTTAGCCTGAATGATGTACTTAACACTCAAAGAAATAGAGGTGCTACAAAATATTCAAATATGGATTTCAATTTTATTGAGAAGGGAGAAACGCGTGTTGCCAGCTTTAGCCTGAGCTACCGTTTTGGAAGCAATGATAATAAACCAGAAAGACGCCGCTCTACCGGTTTGGAATCAGAGTCGAACCGGATGAAAAATTAATCTTAGCGTTTGTAACATTACGATTGTATATCAGTCTGTTAGAATATTTTATTGAAAATAAATATACCTTCAATAAATAATATTCTAATTAAACCAGTTATGTCTGTTATCAATTTAAAACTAAGAAAAACAGTTCTTTTATTTTTACTCCCACTTATAATTTTAGTTTCTGCTACGTTACCGATATTAAAGGTTAACACGAAAGCAATTCATGGAAATGCTATTAAAGAAAAAAAGTGGAAGTCACTATTTAACGGAAAAGATTTTACCGGCTGGGACTCTCATCTTAATAAACCGCTTTCTCAATTCAACATTCCAGGTTTGCAGAAAGATGAAAAAGG
>JANMZB010000477.1:0-1329 GCA_031382725.1 Sphingobacteriaceae bacterium
TGATGATTCTGGTACCCAACATGAACGCCAATGCCGCTTCCCAGCCATGCTAGCTCGCAACATTGAACTCCTACAACAGTGGTACCGTGAAGCTGCTGGCAACTACGACATTCGTATTTGGTTCAACCTCAATGAATCTGCTTTCACTATCTGGAAACAGCTCATCTACCAAGGAGCCTCTACTACTACTGTGGATGATACACCTCTAGATACTACAGATGGCAACACAAAAGACTTATTGCCAACTCCTACCATGCAATCTGAGGCTACCATGTTCCTACGCAGCATCAAGCGCAGTCCGTCTGACTACAACAAGTTCAAAGATGACAGCCGTTGGAAACAGTGGAACCGGCATCTTAAAGCTACTGCCAACAGTCATGGTCTTGGCCACATCCTCATGCCTTCCTACATCCCACCTGATGACGCAGCACTTGAACTATTTAACTATCAGAACACTTTCATGTACAGTGTTTTTGAGTCCTGTCTTCAGACTACCAAAAGTCGCCACATTGTTCAAACCTACGAAAATGCCGCCAATGCGCAGCTTGTCTATGCTGGCCTACTACATGTCTACGAAGAAGACCTTTCTACGTCGCTTCTTGCTACGGATCTACGCTCTGAGCTTACAGTCCTCCGCTTTGACGATAAGTGGAAGAAGAGTACTGAACTTTTCCTTCTTTACTGGAAGTCTAAAATTCTTGAACTTGAGCAGCTTGAAGACAAATCCGTCGACGAGTCTACCAAACGTCTCTGGCTTACTGCGACCCTGTCTACCAAATCCCACATGGCCAATTGCCTAACACAAGCTAAGGTCACAGAAATGACGTTACTTGGTATGAATCCTACGGGCTCACAACATATGCCATGGGAGAGCTTCTACAACCTTATCCTGGCACATGCTAAACTACATGACCATTCTACAGCCTCCATTACTAAGACCAAACGTGATGCCAACATCCACGAACGTGGTGGTGGTGGACGCAGAGGTGGTGGTGGTCGCGGGCAGCCTAATGCTGGCCGTGGATCTGGTGGATCTGGGCGTCCGCCGCGTACCGACTACATTTTCACCACTGTGACCGGTCCCAACATGCCCATGAAGTCTAAAATGAATTTTAAGCCAGAGGAGTGGAACAAACTTACTGCTGAACAGAAGTCCCAACTTCGCGTGGTAAAGAATCTTCCACCTCGATTACCTAAAGCGCCGCCTCTACAAATCCACGAGACGCAAGTCGCTCATGTCCCTACACCTGTTACACCTATCCCTAGTGTTCCAGAACCCCCGGCATCACACCTACGACAAGTCTTATCCAACCGCAATGTTCGTACTCA
>JANMZB010000493.1:0-3853 GCA_031382725.1 Sphingobacteriaceae bacterium
CTTCAACTCCTCAACCGTATTAAACCCCATCTTCATCAACACCGGAACCCATTCACTTGGTACCCCAATCTCCGTAAAATCCTCCACCGAAGCCACTTTCGCTTTTTTCTCCGGCCTCATCTGCGGAAAGAACAACACCTCCTGAATCGTACTCTGATTCGTCATCAACATCACCAAACGGTCAATCCCGATACCCAAACCAGCCGTAGGCGGCATACCATATTCTAAAGCACGAAGGAAATCCTCATCCATCGCCATCGCTTCATCATCCCCGCGGCCCGCCAATACCAACTGATCTTCCAAACGAGCCCGCTGATCAATCGGGTCATTCAACTCCGAATACGCATTCGCGATTTCCTTGCCGTTAACAAATAATTCGAAACGCTCCACCAAACCCTCTTTGCTGCGGTGCTTTTTCGCAAGCGGAGTCATCTCCACCGGGTAATCAGTAATATAAGTAGGCTGAATCAGGTTTGCTTCCACCTTCTCGCCAAAAATCTCGTCAATTAATTTACCCTTACCCATGCTCGGGTCGGTTTCAATATTCAAACCCTTACACACCCCACGCAATTCATCCTCATTCATGGCCGAAACGTTTACCCCCGTATACTTTTCAATCGACTCAAACATCGTCAGCTTCTCATACGGACCGGCAAATTCCAGCACATACTCGCCCATTGTCACTTTCGAAGAACCATGAATAGCCAGCGCCACCTTCTCCAAACATTCCTCCACCATGGCCATCATCCACACATAATCCTTGTAAGCCACATAAATCTCCATCGACGTAAACTCCGGGTTATGCGTGCGGTCCATACCCTCATTGCGGAACATCTTACCAAACTCATACACCCCGTCAAAACCAGCAACGATTAAGCGTTTCAGGTAAAGCTCATTGGCGATGCGCAAAAACAAAGGCATGTCAAGCGTATTGTGGTGCGTTTTAAACGGACGCGCAGCAGCCCCGCCATGTACCGGCTGAAGAATTGGCGTTTCCACCTCCATCCACCCTTGGTTATCAAAATAAGCCCGCATGGTGTTAATCACCTTGCTGCGGTTCATAAAAATCTGTTTTAAATCCGGGTTCACCGTCAAATCCACATACCGCTGGCGGTAACGCATCTCCGGGTCGGTAAAGCCATCGTAGATATTACCATCATCATCACGCTTCACAACCGGCAGCGGCTTTAGCGATTTCGCCAGCAGCGTCATCTCGCTCACGTGGATAGAAATCTCGCCCGTTTGCGTAGTAAACACATAGCCCTTCACACCCACATAATCGCCAATATCCATCAGCTTTTTAAATACGATGTTATATAGAAGCTTGTCCTCGCCCGGGCAAATATCATCCCGTTTCAGGTACACCTGCATACGGCCCGTACTGTCCTGCAACTCCGCAAAACTGGCGCTGCCCATAATCCGGCGAGTCATTATCCTGCCCGCAAAGCTGATGTTCTTATACGAAGTCTTATCCCGCTCGTAGTTCTCGTGTATATCCTTAGCGGTAACATTTACCTCGTACGCTTCGGCAGGGTAGGGCTCTATGCCCAGTTTACGAAGTTCCAGCAATGCCTCACGGCGTAATATTTCTTGTTCGGAAAGGCCGATACTCATGGGGTGTCAATTTGAAATTTGTATATGCAATTATGTTTTGTATGCAAACCTGCATAATTCTGCAAAAGTACTATTTGCAGAGCAAGAATCAAGAATGGTTGGTAAGTATTAGGGGCTTGAAGATAAGGTTCAGAACCTTTAAGCTTTTACCTTTCTGCTTTACCCTTTAATTGTTTTTTTAGAAAACGAGAGTTTGGCCTCCTTAGGAGAGTGCAGTCCCGCCATTACTCATACTGCACAGGCCTTAGCCACGATGGCCGGTATCCGTGCTGTCGGGTTTAGGGGTGTTATTTTGCAACTTTGTGGGAACTTTTTAGGGACGATGAAATCGCAGACCTCGCTACATCCTCGTTGCAAACGAGGACGATGTGGGGAATTCAGGATTAAAATAAAAAAAATTAAGGATCAATACAAGCTCTTTTAAAAATCAAGCCAAATGGGGTGATCTCAAGTATCCTTTCTTTAAACTTTAGTTTGATGTTCGATTTTTCGTACCGAGCAGCAAATTGCTCCTTAAGAGGTTTGTAAAGATCTCTATTTACATACGTTCTAGAAGGTGGTATTGTAATTAGACCCAACCTTTCAAGATTTGTAATTCCCGCACTGATGTCGGCAAGAGGGTTCAATCGATTTCTCGTGAATTGATCAACAATAATTGCATTCCTCTCTATAATATGAGTTCCTATCTGGTCTGGAAGTTGCATTTCTATATCAATCGTCGGATTGCTGTGCCTTGACGTAAATAATTTAAAGAGAAGGGCTTCGTCAGATGAAAGATTTTTTATAATCTCAACAAAGCTTGGGTGAGCGGTATGCGAAGTTCCTACTATCATCGACTTTGCAATCAGGTTGGCATACATTTCTCTCAAGTCGATGTTTTCTGCTGTAAATCTTAGAGCTTCTATACATGGTCCCGCAACGGCAGGATCGGGTGTTTTAACTTTGTCGAGTGGAACCTTTTTAAGTTTTTCTTCAAGGGCAGAACTTAGCCACCCACCAATTTTTTCATAGCCCCAAACCATAGCTTGCAGAGGTGATAATGCCAAATTTATTACACCACCAAGAGTTCCTAGGGCTTTTCCGGTTTGTTTTGCTAAAGGTTGTAGCGCATCATTATACATCGGGGGTAAGGATTTTCCAAATCCCTCAGCTGCACCTTCTGCAGCTGCTTTAGCTAATTTGTTAAGGTCATCACTCATGTTAATAATCTACTTTAACTGCGATTGGTGTGTCGCCATACCGCCCACATGATTGAATATAATTGTGGTACCGTGAAAATATCGACCTCAAGTAAAAACTTGCGTTCTCGCCACGTCCTCTAGAGGTGCAATTAACTCGTCTCTTCTTTTATCTACCTCAACTGCTTCAAGACCTCTTTTTGCTTTTTCATCTTCCTCCTCTTAACTGTCCGTAGAGTTCCGCAGGGCTCTACGGATTCATAAATAAAAAAGAGTCTCCGACTCGCCTACACCAAATCAACTTCTATCATCTCTCCAACTGGAGCACGCGTGTCGCATGTGATTGTCAAAACTTCTCAGTGCAATCACCTGGCTTCGCATCTTAACCACAAGCAAAAGCTTCGCTATAAATCCAAAAGGTAGTCAAACATCCAAAATAGTTAAGTTCATGGTAATTGCCCTCCATAAAAGTTGTTTGCTCAAAGGTGCTAAACACAAGATAATTGTGTCGAACAAAAAATTCAGTGTGCCGGCTGATTCCAATTGTATTCTTGAATCTATCTTTTGAAGGATTAGTAACAATCAACAATAATATAAAACCCGCTAAAATTAAGTAGCGTTTTTTCAGCCGCCGAAGCCTGCTGATCAGCGTAGAGTATGATGCTTTCATTATAACGGTGTCGAATTATGTAGCTGAAACACTTAATTATAATGATTTATACTTCAAGTTGCCAAAAGTAACCCCTTAATCGTCCTCGTTTGTAACGAAGATGCAGCGAGGTTTGCGACTTTGTCGCAATTTGACTCACGTGTTCACTGTTAAATTGTGTTAATTTTCTTAATGACATTCTCGAGGAAGCCTATATTCGTTTCAACCCATCTAGCGCAAGCGTCCGCTTGTGCTGTCTTAGTGGTTTCTCCGTGCATATAAATTTGAAGTTTGGGTACTTTCCATATCTTTAATCACCCAAACCTTAAAACACATGGACGAACAAATAGCAACAGTGGCGCCTGTTTAAAAGGAGATATTACTCTAAAAAAACGACTTTATTATTCTCAAT
>JANMZB010000496.1:0-1215 GCA_031382725.1 Sphingobacteriaceae bacterium
TGTGGCAATTGCTGATGTGTATTGAATTAGTTTTTGTGAAAATGCTAATTGAGTTTTGGGCCTGAAGATTAAACACAAGGAGACAATATTGGAGCAATTTTCTTGGCAGGGAATTCAACATCTGGACAAGTACACGACATATTGATATTCGATACCATTATGTACGTGAGTTGGAAGAGCAAGGAATCATTAATATTTCATTTGTTAAGACTCTTGAAAATGATGCTGATGTGTACACAAAGAATCTGAGTGCAGATTTGTTTAATAAACACAAAGATAAATACATGGAAGAATTAAACAACGTTGAGGCGAGTAAGAAACAGGGAGGGTGATAAAAAGTAAACACGATGTTACTTACGCCCCAACTCGTGTATGTCGCAACACGACAACCAACTGTAATTTGTTAAGTAAAATAATAAAACAAACAGTATTCTTTAAATAAAGAATAAGCAAAATAGCGAATTAATAATTCATTAAGTATTGCATTAAGTAAATAAATGAGAGAAGCGAATTTTATTTAATGGAATAACATAACAAACAATAAATGGTAAGTAAAATAATACATTTGAGAACACAGTTGTAATAAAATAAATAAAATAAAAATAACGGAATAAAGAAGGCAACGGAATGTAAATTGCCAAATTGGAAAATATCTCAAATGAGAATTATAATTAAAGTGATCACAATTTTAATACAGAGTTTACAACAACATATTATATATATATAAAACTCTAGGCTTTTTAACACGATAATTATCGTGAGTTTAAGCCAGATTATTTCTTCTGACGTTGTGATACTGTACCGTATACAGTAGAGGAATTGTTTTTGATACTCCAAGGTTGTAATACTGTACCCTATACAGTAGAGGACTCGATTTTTATACTCGGAAGCTGTGATACTGTGTCGTATACAGTAGAGGAGTCGATTTTATACTCGGAAGCTGTGATACTGTACCTTATACAGTAGGATTCTAATATTGAGAATGTCAACAGAGGTAGAGAAGTCCGTGAAGGTTATTCCGTTTACTGAGAAGAGTGTATGGCGTATCTGGTCGAAGCAGTTTTTGGCTAGGGCATATAACAAGGGTTATCGCGAAATTTTACTGGGAAAGGATCTACCACCAAGCAAGGCTGACTATGACAGCATTGATTCACGTACTAAGGAAGGAAAGGAATTTCTAAGATTTAAAAAGGTAAATGACTCTGCTTATACAGA
>JANMZB010000505.1:0-1050 GCA_031382725.1 Sphingobacteriaceae bacterium
TTCTACTGAAGCACCTTACACCTGACGACTCACTTGACAAATTTTTCGACAATTTATCCTTTTTATCTAAACGAGACGAAAAGACAGGACAACAAGTACAGAGAGTAATTTTTAACCTACTAACAGCCTGTGGTGAATCGACTGAATATTTTTGCACTGCACATCTCAAGAAAGAGTACCAAATCACCGTGCAAGATCTTACATTGCGGACGCACAAATACTGGCCGGTACATACAATCCTTACCAAAGTGCCTAAAACAATTGTGTCAGATCGATACCCGTATTACTATCTTAGAAACTACCACTACGTTATACCAGAAAGCGAAATTAATATTACACCCACGTTAACCATCGTAGACCACAGTACACCAGGGGAACCAAGAAGTTATCGATTGATCGTACAAGGACTACTACCAGGAATACATAATCAATTAATATCCGGTTAGTTACTGTACATTAAAGTACCTAGTATTAATAATACTCAGTCAATTAAGTTAAATTTAAGTTAAACACTACGTAAAAACCCTCAAACCGGACTTTTAATAAAGTCCAAAGACCCCATAACATGTCAGAAGACAACAGTGGTTTCCTTCAGGTCAAATCTGTTTGGTTCTCAGGAAAACATGTTGACTATGAAAGACGGGCATTTAAATTTTTAATGGTGGCACAAGTTAAAGGTTTTAAAACAATTTTATTGGGAACTGAAACAGCACCCAAATCAACTGAGGTTCTAGGAGATTCTAAGCACCCTGTTGACAAAGAGAAGCACAGATTGCGTAAAGCAAATGATAATGCAAATACATATCTATCTCTGGCTTTTAAACATAATGATGATGTAAGTTTTGGAGCTCTTTACAACTCAGATGGAGATGCATACCAGGCATGGGAAAATCTAAAAACGATCTACAAACCTATAAGTGCAGCACAAAAACATGCCCTTGAGCAAGCTTTCAATCACTGCACCCTGACAAATAGTAATACAAATCCTGATGAATGGTTTTCAGAATTACAACATCTCAGGACCCAATTACTATTGGACCATAAATATAC
>JANMZB010000550.1:0-1101 GCA_031382725.1 Sphingobacteriaceae bacterium
AATCTACTGAAGAAAAACAGTATGGTCAAGAACATACTAAACGGCTTATAAAATCATCAGAAGATTGGCCTGTGCGAGCAAAGTCCAATCAAGTTCGACAAGGTATCATTGGAAAAAATGATGGTAAAAACAAACATGTTAAATTGAATCCTAAAGAGGTTATTGAAGATTCGTTCGGTCGACAATACAAAGATCATTTATGGAAATGCTACCATTGCAAACAAAGATTATCCTATGATGATCAAGGAGATCATTATTGTAATATGTGTGATAAATTATCTGTATTATACAATAATGAAGACCCTGGTATTTTTCTCGGTATGTGTAAACATTGTAACACGCTCGGACCACAAGGACAAGATTGTTTTATTTGTTTAATCAACAAACCATAATAAAAATTATTTGCACGACAATATGTAACATCCTATTTATTATTCAAATACGACAGTTGGAAAATTCAAGTCAAGGAAGACGATTTGATTATGTTTAATTATGTAACATATTTAGTCGAACATCAATATGAAGAAGAACGATGGAATCGTTTATTAACACCGATGCAATTAAGTGTACCACGTAATTATGCGACAAAAGAGCATGAAAAATGGTGTTGTCCATTTGCTGGTTGTTTGAATCAAGTACAAGTACTACAAACATGTCTTGAGTGTAATTATTATCACAACGGTGATTCAAAATGTAATGCATATGATCGAAAGACATTGATTAAATTAGGTAAACAACAACACTACGGAAAGAAGACTAAACCAACACGACAACAACTCGAAAATGAAGAATGTTCGGAACCTGATGACCAAGATTCGGTTAACCAAGACAAGAAATTTGCAAGGACAGATATCGTAAATATAGCAAAATGAAAACGATTGGCAATTCCTCAACAATATGATACGGTAGAAATGTTTCAAGATCCAGATCAATCTGAATATTTTTACTATATGCAGGACTACATGAAAAGGAGAAATGAAAATATTGCAAAATTTAATAAAGACAACAATTATACTACGAGAAAGAAAATTCGTTTTACTCAGAATCATCCAAAGTTTTTACCAATGGAAGCGAGCATAAAAATTCTATATCCGTTAATTC
>JANMZB010000627.1:0-1460 GCA_031382725.1 Sphingobacteriaceae bacterium
TCATCATTACCAACTGAAGCCAACGATGGTTCACTTACAACAGAAGACCAGCCAGCAAAGACTTGGATAAAGCCAACGATGAAAGTCAACACGAAATCACCAGAAAAGACTAGACATAGTAAGTCTAAAAGAAAAAAGGTAAATCAAGTTTCGAATTTGCTTCCAAAAAAAAAGAAATTTGTATCCGTACCTACTGATGATCAGAGTTCTAATGATGTCACAATTACCAATTCACAACCTGAAGCAATATCTACAATTACTCCAACGGCCGATATTAATTTAGACAACACCAAC
This sequence comes from Sphingobacteriaceae bacterium, assembly GCA_031382725.1. Classification (GTDB taxonomy): domain Bacteria; phylum Bacteroidota; class Bacteroidia; order Sphingobacteriales; family Sphingobacteriaceae; genus Paradesertivirga. The sequence continues at coordinate 295 of JANMZB010000627.1, forward strand.
AATTTAAATGATATGCCGACTACAACTGATAAGAGAACTACTCGACTTACGGCAATAGTTAGTAAAGAAGGCAGATGTGTGTATCATCGTTTCCCCATTTCTTTTAATTCACATGAGAAGAACACAAATGTGAAAACACGGGCTGATACCACTTTATCATGTGATGGGTACAATGACGTTTACCCGGAATCATCCATTCCAACTAAATTCCAAAAGTTAATTATGGAATATTCCAGAATAGGGTATAATCGTTTAATAACTGGATCTCATCTCGATGACGAACCTAACGCATCAATAATGCGACCCTTTGGTGGAATTGAAGAATATCAAATTGTTGACGAATCTATGTGTACGTATGAAGATATCAGAGATGGTGAGAAGTTTCTAAATGATCAAATACAATTCGAGACACCGGATCACCAAAATGAATGGCAGAAATTCATTTATAGTAACTGTCAACAGAATTATGATACAGCAAAAAGATCAGTTGAAAAGGCATACAAAGACGATCTAGATGAAGCTAAAACAAATTTCACTTTAGTTGACAGAAAGATACGTAAAATTCGTGAAAATAAACGACAAAGAAATCAAGACGTCAACATGATACCAGAACAGATTCTTCGTGAATGGATGGATAATAAAGTCAAATTAGAATTGTTGAAGTCTGAAATACTTAACAAGCCCCTCTATCTTCCGTTCAGCGCAACGTCATCAGTAAGGAAAATTAATGATGATGAATATGGTGTAATTATTACCCACGTTGATGGAACAAAATTGGAAAAAAAGGTAACACGCCAATTTATGGACGAACATTTTCTACAGGAATACATTGAGAATGTTGATCAACTTTTTTTACAATCCGAATGGACAGATATTGATCCGAAGTCTAACTCTGTTTCTCAACAGAATCATAATTTTATAAAGGAACATAGTACATGTTCCCAGAAATATATGAAAGACGACAATGATCGAAATCTTATTAAATGGATCCGTATTACAGCAATATATGCAATAAAAAAAAGAAAAATAGTTAGTGAATCAACGAAATGGCATGTTTGCTGTGGTAAAGATAACAATAAAACGCACCAATATTCACCCATAACTGATGAAGTTATTTCAGAAATATTGGGTTGGGTTGCAGATGATGTTTATTCTGGTTTCCTGGA
>JANMZB010000934.1:0-1724 GCA_031382725.1 Sphingobacteriaceae bacterium
CTAAACTTTCTAAACCATGAGCAAATATAGTTTTGACATTGAACTGGAAGCCGATTCAGAAAGGGAGGCTACAGAAAAAGTAAAGGCAGCCATTACCCTGATTCAAAAATTGAAAACAACCGAGATTAAGAAACTGGCAGAGGTAGTCGCTACAGACCCCACAAAGACTGCTCTTGCAAAAAAATACTTGGGACTTTGAATACCTATAAAACCACAACCAATATGAAAAACATGGAGACTATAAAAACAACGGCTTTTGTCTCTGCCCTGGGGATAGGGGTTGCCACAGGTGTGTTTCTATTGGCCAAACATTTCATCCATAAAGTGAAAAAGAAAAAGGCTGAACGAAGTTCAGTAGAGGAAGGCAGCCCCACCACATTTGCTAAGCAGCTGCACATGGCCTTTCAGAACGACAATGCGATGGGCTGGGGAACAAACAATGAATTGGTAAAACAGGTCTTTGCCAGCCTTCCAAGCAAACGGATGTATGACCAGGTGCAAAAAGCCTATTTCAATTTATATCAGAAGAACCTGAATGCAGACCTGGAGGACGAGTTAAGTGCCAATGAATACAATGAAATCATTCGCTTATTATCCACTAAAAAAGCCAAATGATGAAAGTAACCAAACCGAAATCCGCATCATGGAAAGGGCTTGCAGCAGCAACTGCTGGTGCAGCCGTAGTAGGCGTAACTGCGTGGCTGATGCTGCGCAAAAAGGAAAATAGCGAGGAAGCTACTACTATTGAACCTAGTGACAACAATACTTCTACATCACCTGCGAAATCCAAGCGAAGAAAATTACTACCAACTCTAAAAAGTAAAGAATCCATCCTTCCAATTACAGACCCTAATAGTGTAGCAAAGCAGTTACTCGACTTCGCACTCAGAAGAAACATAGAGGGCGTATTGACCATTCTAGGCCAGTTACAAAATACAGAAGATTATCAGCAGGTAAACGAGGCTTACAAAATAGAGACCGATAGGCGAACTATGGTAAAGCAAACCATTGTGACCAGTTTACTCGACAAGTATTTTAGTGGTAATCCCAAAGCCAAAGACCGCATCAAAGCAGAGTTCTTGCGCATCGGTTTAAAACTAACTCCGCAAGGCAAATGGAGTTTGTCTGGCTTTGAGAAACGAAAAGACCTTATCACCAACGTACCCACCTTTGTTACCGACTGGATGGGCAACCGCATCCCCGTAAAGCCCGAAACGATTTTAGGAGAAGCACAATCTACCTCAAATGGCATGACCCGATTTCAGGGGCTGGACGGGAAAATTTACAAAGTTCCTGACAGAGATGTGAGGTACTTATAGAAGAAAATAATTCAATCATAAAGTCATTTAAACCAAAAAGGAATTATGGCACAGTTTGAAATTTTCGCAAAACGCTTATTGAACTTGGAGGGAGGTTATGTCAACCATCCCAGCGACAAAGGAGGGCCCACAAAGTATGGCGTGATCCTCTCCACCTGGAGGCAGTACGGCTACGACAAGGATAAAGACGGAGACATAGATGAGGACGACATCAAACAACTGGCGGTAAAAGATGCCAAAATGATTGCTAAGAAAATCTTTTGGGATTACTTCAAAGCAGATTTTATAAAGAACCAGTCTATCGCCGAACTACTGGTAGACTGGGGATACCATTCAGGAAGGGTGACAGCAGCTAAAAAGATTCAACAGCTTTTACAACTCCCTCCAGATGGCATCTTGGGCAAG
>JANMZB010000646.1:0-1371 GCA_031382725.1 Sphingobacteriaceae bacterium
GTCCGGAAAGAGTTTACCCGACAGCCGGTACCCTAGGGTCCGGAAAGAGGGTACCCGACAGCTGGTACCCGGACAGTGAAAGCCGGTACCCGGAAAGCTGGTACCCTAGGGTCCGGAAAGAGGGTCCCCGACAAGCCGGTACCCGGAAAGCCGGTACCCGCCGTTGTCGTAGGCTATGGTACTGATACTCCGTCCTTCGTTGTCGTCGTTAACCACGGGACTGATGTTACGTCACCTGCCGACGCCGTAGACCCCAGATACCCGGAGTCCGTTGACCACGGTACCGCACATCCGTCGATCGCTGGAACTAACCCCGGGTACTTCGGAGAACAAGCCCCGACCCTCCGACATCGTCGAACCCGGTCATCAATCTACGTCAGACGGCCCCCTCCGGAGTTGCTGGGGACAAGTCTCCGACCCGTCGCCGTCGTAGATTCCGGTCCTGTTGCTATGTTTTTCGTTGATACGACCCCCGGCATTGCGTAGGACAAGTCCCCGACCGACCAACGTCATCGTCGACAAGTCCCCGACGGACCAACGCTGTCGTAGACAACCCCGTAATCGCAGGAGGATACCCCGGTCAGCTTCCCGCCACCCGCCGCGACGAACATCTACTCGCCGGGATTCACATATCCCGGTACCCCGCCGCCCACCGCGATGTACATCTACCCACCAGATTCACGTAACCCGATATCCCGCCCCACAGCGACGTGCACCTACCACTACTACGTAGTTCACTGGTCCTCGCCGAGTTCCCGCCTCGCCGACGTATTAGACCCCGGATACCTGGAGTTTGTTGACCACGGTACCGGTCCTACGTCGATAGCCGGACCTAGCCCCGGAATCGTCGGAGGACACGACCCCCCGATTCTTGGAGGACAAGTCCCCTAACCACCGACGTCATGAACCCCCGGTAATTGCGGAGGACAATACCCCTATCCGCCGACGTCGTGGCAGCCCCCGGGAATTACAGAGGACAATACCCCTACCCGCCGACGTCGCGGATTCCGGTACTGTTGCTATGTCTTTCGTTGATACGGCCTTCCCCGACAGCCCGGAGGACATGTCCCCGATCCGCCGACATCGAAATAATAACTTCCGGACACCTCTAGGAATAATCCCCGACCCACTGACGTCGTCGACACCCCCGGACTTGCGGAGGATATCCCGGTCAGACTCCCTCAACTCGCCGCGAAGTGCATATACCTGCCCGGACTTATATATACCGGGGCTCCGCCACCGACCGTGACGTACATCTCACTTGGATTCACGTACTCCGGTTTCCCGCCACCCGTAGCGATGGGCATCTACCGCTGCTACGTCGATCACCTGTAACCCCCTGGTATAATTCGTACCATTTACAGGTACAGT
>JANMZB010000658.1:0-7489 GCA_031382725.1 Sphingobacteriaceae bacterium
GAATACGCCCAAAAAATTCGAGCCCTAAGATGCCGTAAATAATGGAAGGCACCCCGGCCAGATTAGCAATATTAATTTCGATTATATTAGCAAGACGATTCTTCTTTCCATACTCCTGTAAATAAATACCTGCTGCTATGCCAATTGGAAAGGCAATTACTACGGTAAGTACCAAGATCCAGATCATCCCCAAAAGGGCTGTATAAATACCTGCGCTGGCTGCCCTTCGCGATGGTAAATTTGTGATGAAATCCCAGTCAAGCCTGGCTAGTCCTTTAGAGAAAACAGTATAAAGCAATACAGCTAAAACCAACAGCCCGAAAAAGGTGCAGGCAATAGCAACGAACTTAAAGGCCGAATCTTTCAGTTTGTTAAGCTGCGAATTATTCATACTTCTGATGATATTTCCGTTTAATCGAGAAACTGATATTATTTAAAATGAACGTGAACACGAACAACGTAATACCCGCCGAAAAGATAGTACTGTACTCGATCGAATTTCGGGGCACATCGCCCATACTTACCTGAACAATATATGTTGTGATAGTTTCGATCGAGTGTAATGGATTTAATGTAAGTCTTGGTTGCTGCCCGGCTGCTATCGCTACAATCATTGTTTCGCCAATTGCCCTCGAGATAGCCAATATTACTGAGACAATAATGCCCGAAGATGCGGCCGGAACCATCACCCTGAATGCGGTTTGTAACCGTGTGGAACCCATCCCGTAAGCTGCTTCCCGAAGCGATTTTGGAACTGCCCTCAAAGCATCTTCACTTAAAGAGGAAATATATGGAATTATCATCACCCCCATAACCAATCCCGCAGATAAAGCATTAAAACCCGATAAGTTTGGAAGGAATTTTTGAAGTAGCGGAGTTACAAAAGTTAGGGCGAAAAAGCCGTAAACAACCGTTGGGATTGCTGCTAGTATTTCTAGTAAGGGCTTAACAACCGCAGTAAATTTTTTATTTGCATATTCGTTTAGATACACAGCAATGGTAAGACCCAGCGGAAGTGCTACTGCGATGGCAATAAAAGTTACCAGAAGCGTACCGGTTACTAAAGGCAGAATACCAAACTTTTTACTTGCATAAAGGGGCGTCCACTCGGTTTCGGTAACAAATTCGATAATCGAAACTTTTGAAAAAAACTGTATTGATTCTGAGGCCAGAACCAAAACAATGCCCAGTGTAATAATGACAGTAAGGAAGCTGCAAAGAAACAGGAAGACCTCTATTATTCGTTCTTTAATGCTTAACATATCAAATATTTAAAGCCTTTAAGTTTTTGCTTAAAGGCTTTAATGAAGAAATCTCTATTTAGATTTTGCCTGTAGAAGTTCAGTTAGGTTTACGCCGATAGTGCTAACACCATTTCCAAAAGCTGAACCTGTAGTTTTGCTATCGAATCTTGCCTGAACTAATTTATATACTTCGGGTTTCAAAGGAACTGAACCAATTTCTTTGGCTAAAGTCTGCGCATTTGATAAGTAAAAAGTAACGAATGCTTTTACTTCCGGACGATCGGCCGATTTAGCACTGATATAAATAAATTCCGGTCTCGAAAGTGGCACATAAGTACCGTTGCTTACTGTCTCCTGAGTAGGAACAACCGCAGCTTTTCCATTCGAATCGTTTTCATCATTAATCGGAACCAATTTTAATTTATCAGAATTGTTTTGATAATACGCCAGGCCAAAATAACCGAGGGCATTTTTATCAGATGATACACCTTTAACCAATACATTGTCATCCTCACTTGCGTTATAATCTCCGCGCGATGATTTTGCTTTTCCAACAATGGCTTCTGTAAAATAATCGTAAGTGCCTGATGCGGTTCCTGCACCGTATAAATTGATTGGCTGATTGGGAAAACTTGCACGTACCTGATTCCAGGTTTTAATTTTTCCTTGTGCGGCAGGCTCCCATAATTTTTTCAGTTCCGCAACGGTTAGATAATCAACAAAAGTATTTTCTTTGTTTACTACTACAGCGAGACCATCATAAGCTACCGGAAGTTCGATGAACTCAATCCCTCCATTTTTACATAATTCGATTTCCTCTGAAGTTATAGGGCGAGATGCATCATTAATATCAATCTCTCCTCTTGAGAATTTTTTGAAACCACCACCAGTTCCAGACTCGCCAACAGTAACACGCACATTTGCATCTTCATTTCTGAATTCTTCAGATACGGCCTCAGACAGTGGAAACACGGTACTCGACCCGTCAATTTTTATTTCACTGGCATTAACTTCAGTTTTCTTGCTGCTGTCTCCACAAGCGCTAAATAAGGCGATAACAGCAATAAATAGAGTAGTTTTTTTCATGTTATTTTATTGTTTTTTAATGGATATGATTATCATGTGAACCGGATTTATTCCATTTTGGTTGGTATGTGCGACACATGACGGTTTCATTATGATATTTATAGGGGATATAATCTATGACTTGAGTGAGCCATAAATTTCCGACCCAAAAATATTAAGAAAGTGTTAACAAATGTCATACCCAATGTTAAGTTTATGTTAAGCTTGCTCTCGGCATTAAATAAACAATCTTAAATAGTTTCTTTCTGATACAAATTTAAGCGGATACCATAGATATCAAACTTTCTTAAGATTTAAGAGTTTTAAATAAAAATATATGATACTATGAATAATTTATTTAGAACCCTGATTGCCGGTTATGGCGCGAAAAAACTTGGCGGTGGCTGCTTATCCACAATTGTGATTTTTATTGTGATATATTATGCATTAGGGCAATGCCAGTAATTTAAAATTACTGTAACCTCTTCCCCATAGTTTCATATAAAGAGAAGCACTCTTAACGCAATTGTTGCTTATACATATATTTGTATATTCTTATAATTCACCACTGCTATTCTTATTATGTTACGACCGCAAGCACCAAGCAATCAAAGAAGCCGATTAAGCTCAAGAACGATAAAATTGATTACGCTTGCATTGGGTGCCTTGATTATTTTTGGTTTTATAAAGTGGCTATTTTCATCTGCGATGCAGAACTTATAAGTATTTTATTTTTCACCAAAGTATTTAAGCGCTTCTTTAGCTACCACTTGCCCGGATATAATTGCCGGCGGTACACCAGGCCCGGGCACCGTTAATTGTCCGGTAAATAAAAGATTTTTGATCTTCCTGGACTGCATTTTTGGCTTTAAGAATGCTGTTTGCATTAAGGTATTAGCCAAGCCGTAAGCATTTCCTTTATATGAGTGGTAATCCTGAATAAAATCATTGATGGCGTAAGAGCGTTTAACTACAATTGCATCTCTTATCTTTTCGCCGGTTATTTTTTCGAAGCGGTTCAAAAGTATTTCAAAATATTTTTCACGCAAGGCATCGTTATCTTCCAAACCCGGAGCTAGAGGCATTAGAAAAAATAAATTCTCTCCATTTTCGGGTGCAGAGGATTCGTCTGTTTTTGAGGTACATGAAACATAAAATAAAGGCTTGTTTGGCCATTGTGGATTTTTATAAATTTCATCAGCGTGCTGTTCCAAATCTTCATCAAAGAAGAGATTATGATGAAGCACGTTATCTAATTTTTTGTTGATACCGATATAGAACAACAGAGAAGATGGCGAAAGAACCCGTTTATCCCAATATTTAGGTGTGTAATTACTTTTATCTGTTTCTAAAAGAGTTTGGTCTGTATGCTCATAATCAGCATTTGAAATAATAAGATCTGCTTGGTAGAACCCCTGATTCGTATCTATCCCAAGCGCAAGCTTACCTTCCGTTTTTATTTTAGAAACCTCGTTGTTCAGTTTTATATCAACGCCCTTTTCTGTAGCAATTGAAACCATTGCTTTTACAATTTCATTCATCCCTCCTATCGGGAACCAGGTTCCGAGTGCCAGGTCTGCATAATTCATCATGCTATAAAGTGCAGGTGTATTTTGGGCAGTACCGCCCAAAAACAGAACCGGAAATTCTAAAAGCTTAAGTAATCTGGGATGCTTGAAATACGCTCGAAGATGCTTGCTGATGCTGGTGAACATCTGAATTTTGAAACTCTCCTTTAACAGGCGAAGATCGAGATACTCGTTGATAGAATGGGATGGTTTGAATACATAGCTACCCATTCCTGTATTGTATTTTAATTCAGCTTGAGCTAAGAACTGTTTGAGTTTTTTTCCCGAGCCTGGTTCAAGCTCTTCGAAAAGCGCTTCCAATTCTGAAAGCTTAGCCGGAATATCGGTGAAGTCGTCTTTCTCCCAATAAATTCTGTAAGACGGATCGAGGCGTTTTAGATCATAATAGTCTGATGTTGTTTTTCCAAAAAGCTGATAAAAATTTTCAAAAACTTCCGGCATCCAATACCAGCTTGGGCCCATATCAAATTTGAAGCCTTTAGTCTCCCACACTCGGGCACGTCCGCCTGGCTGGTCGTTTTTTTCGTAAATAGTAACATGATGACCTTTATCCGCCAGTACAGCAGCTGCCGCCAATCCGGCAAATCCTGAACCGATAATAGCAATATTGCTTTTCATTCTCAAAATGTTAATTTGGAAGCAAAATTTGATTTTAAAACCATCCTACTTACGTTGTAAATGTATAAAACGGGTTTATGTATACCGCCTATTTTTCCCGGCAGGAATTTAATTTTACAATTAAATCAAACTAATGCACCTTGCTTATGCGTTTTGCATATATGATGTTAACTTTTGTCATGCTAATTTTTTCGATTGCATCGGGATCTGCGAATGATTTGCCGCAAATTAGAAAAGACTACTATGCGGCTATCAATAATGAAAAGGCTGCTGAAAAATTATATCTAAACTTAAAATCCAGAAACTCCTCTGAACCAATTATCCTTGCATATCTAGGTTCCGCGCAAGCGATACGAGCAAGACATGCGTTTAACCCGTACAACAAAGTAACCTATTTAAAAATCGGTTTAAAAACACTGGAAACAGCGGTGAAGTCCAGTACGCAAAATTTAGAAATTCGTTTTCTCAGATTTAGCCTCGAACATTATATTCCTTCCTTTTTGGGCTTTAGCAAACACCTCGAAACCGACCGTGCCAAAATTATTGAACTGGTAAAACAGAAAAAATTTGGGGCAATGGATAAACCATTGCTGCTTAATCTGCTTAGCTTTATGAAAGAAACTAAGCGTTGCAGCAAACAGGAAATCGCTACCTTAGACCAGGCGATAAACAATGGATAAACATTACACTTACCTCCTTATAAATTTCTTAACCATTGTTTTTCCTATTGTATTATCATTCGATAAGAAAGTTGCCTTTCACAAAAACTGGAAAAACATCTTTCCCGGGTTGTTGATTACCGGTGCATTATTCTTGGTTTGGGATTATATTTTTACCCTTTATGATGTCTGGTCATTCAACCCGGATTACGTTATCGGGATTTATGTTTTAAATCTACCGATAGAAGAAATTCTATTTTTTATTACCGTTCCGTTCGCCTGCCTCTTTATTTACGAATGCTTAAATCATTATGTAAAAAAAGATCTTCTGAAGAACATAAGCACTGCAATAACAGGATTGTTCATTGCCCTTTCGGGAATCATGCTCTTGCTTTTTTTCGATATGGTTTACACACTTATCACCTTCACGCTACTACTTTTATTTAGTGGTTGGATGTTTTTGAAAAAGCCAGCCTATTTAAGTCGCTTTTATCTAGCCTATCTGGTTTCGTTAATTCCTTTTTACTTGGTAAACGGATTGTTAACGTCTATCCCGGTAGTCATTTATAACGATGCTCAAAATTCAGGAATAAGAGTTGGCACCATTCCTTTCGAAGATCATTTTTATATGCTGGCAATGCTACTGATGAATATTTGGATCTTTGAACGCTTTCGAAGTAAAGCTTATCAGTAATGGATTTACCGATTTATACAAAAAACCAGCTAGCCTTGCGCAATGGGCAGGATAAGCCTGAAATCTGGGTTGCGTACAAAAATGTGATCTACGATGTTTCGGAAAGCAGACTATGGAAAAACGGGAAACACTACGAGCATTGGGCAGGACAAGATCTTACAGAAGAGCTAAAGGATGCGCCACATACTGTGACTGTATTTGAAAAATTTGAGGCAATAGGTAGATTAAGTTAAAAGCTGCCATTCCAGATTGAGAACCTGGAATGGCAACAATATTATTCTATTTCAAATTTACTTAAGCTTACAAACTCTTCAATTCTTGCTGCAACTTCTTCCTGAGTAAGATTTTTAATTTTTTCGGTGCCAAATTTCTCTACACAAAAAGATGCCAGAGCCGATCCATAAATAATCGCATTCTTCATGTTATTAAAGCTGATGGTACCAACCTTAGCAAGATAACCTATAAACCCTCCAGCAAAACAATCGCCTGCTCCTGTTGGATCGAAAACTTCTGCTAATGGCAACGCTGGTGCAGAGAAAATTTTATTCTCGTGGAAAAGCAAAGCTCCATGTTCACCTTTTTTGATGATCAGATATTTTGGACCCATTTGCAGAATCTTATTGGCGGCCTTAACCAGGGAATATTCCCCGGAAAGCTGACGAGCTTCGGCATCATTAATAGTTAAAACATCTACCATTTTAAGTGTCTCGAGCAAATCGTTTAAAGCGATGTCCATCCAAAAATTCATCGTATCAAGTACGATAAGTTTGGGGCGATTTTTCAACCTTTTTATAGTTGTTTGCTGAACCTGAGGAGTAAGGTTACCCAACAATAGATATTGACAATCCTGATAAGATTCTGGGATGATCGGATCAAAATCTGCCAGTACATTTAACTCAGTCGCTAATGTATCGCGGCTGTTCATATCATTATGATATTTTCCGGCCCAAAAAAAAGATTTTTCCCCTTGTTTAATCTGCAAACCTTCTACATCTATGCCATGATCTTTAAATGATTGAATGTCTTCCTTATGAAAATCGTCGCCTACAACGCCAACAATTTTCACATTATCGTAAAAGTAAGAAGCCGCCAAACCTGCGTATGTGGCCGCTCCACCTACTATTTTATCTGTTTTCCCAAAAGGAGTTTCAATGGCATCGAAGGCCACGGTGCCAATAACAACTAAGCTCATAAATAATTTAAAATAATTGAACGCAAATATTGCATAAATAATTTAAAATCCCGACTATTGCATTCCCAAACGGGAACAAGTTAAACTTGTTAAATAACCAGGAATTCCCGAATAGCTCAGCTGGTTAGAGCATCTGACTGTTAATCAGAGGGTCGCTGGTTCGAGCCCAGCTTCGGGAGCTTTAAAAAAAGCCTTTCAGTGTTAACTGAGAGGCTTTTGTGTTTTAAGGAGCAAACATTGCTCGCATGTGTTTGATCCCTTAAAAACAAAACAAGGTTACATTTAACACCTGATGCGTATTTTTACCTTGGAATCAGCAAGAAACAACCACCTGAAACTGCAGATAAAATAAGTTCACCTGCGGGACATCAGCGAAAAAATCGTTTTAGAAATCCTGTTTAATCTGGCTAATCCTGTCAATCCTGTCT
>JANMZB010000734.1:0-1153 GCA_031382725.1 Sphingobacteriaceae bacterium
AAATCAAATTGACAAAACAAGGCATGCCATCTCCAATATTACCAATCAAACAGTAATAATGTAGCTGTTTTTATCAAGAAGTAAAGGAATGAAACAAAAACCAATGGTTATTCGTGAAAGCTGAAAATAATATAAACTCAAGTCCAGTTGATCCATGTCTATTCATCAATTCTTCCACAACTAAACATTCTTTTGTTATCATCTATGTTGATGATGGTGGTATTTTCAGCACAAAAGAAAATATTGATCTGTTGATAAAAGCATTGAACAAAGATTTCAAGGTGAAATATCTTGGAGCTTTGGAACATTTCGTTGGTTGTCATGTCATTGAAAATGAGAAACGTAATACAGTTTGGATACATCAACCTAAATTAATTAAACACTTAAAAGTAAGTTACAGTGATTTAATTGAGACAACCAGAAGCTACAAAACACCTGCAAGTCCCAAAACAACAATTATGCGCCCAAAAGAAGACGATCCATTGATTTCATCTGAAGATCAATTAAAATATCGTTCTGTGGTTGGCATGTTATTATATTTGGTGAAGCATTCCTGACCAGACATTGCAAATTCCGTTCGTGAACTATCAAAGGTGGCTGACGGTGCAACTTCTGCTCATTGGAAAGCAATGACTCGATTGGTGAAATATGTGGTGAATACAGAGTCTGTTGGTTTAAAATTAAAGCCAAGAAAGATTGGAGAAATGTTCATTTTGGAAGGAATATCAGACAGTGAATATGCTGGAGATGCAGATACTCGAATTAGTGTCTATGGTTACATTTTATACTTCTGTGGAGCCCCCATTGCTTGGAAATCAAAGTCGGGGAAAAGTGTAACTTTATCATCAACAGAAGCTGAATATTTTGCACTCTCTGAAGTGGCAAAAGAAGTTATTTTTGTGAAGCAATTAGTGGCCTCCATGGAAATTACAATTGCATTTCCAATCATCATAAAGGTGGATAATGTTGGAGCAATTTATTTAGCAAACAATCACACCACCAGTCAAAGAACATAACACATAGATATCCGTCAACATTTCGTGAGAGAATATATTGAAGACGGTATTTTGAAAGTTGTGTTTGTAAAGTCAGAAGATAATGATGCGGATATTTTTACCAAAAATACAACAGAAGAACTGTTTAATAAACATTC
>JANMZB010000746.1:0-3033 GCA_031382725.1 Sphingobacteriaceae bacterium
AGCTTCTTTCATTGCAGCTTTAATATCTTCGTAAGTAGCAGATTTTTCTAACTTAACAGTTAAATCGACTACAGAAACATCAGCAACTGGTACACGAAAAGCCATACCAGTTAATTTGCCTTTTAATGCCGGGATAACCAAGGCAACCGCTTTAGCAGCACCGGTTGAAGATGGGATGATGTTTTGATAAGCACCACGTCCGCCTCTCCAATCTTTAGCTGAAGGTCCGTCAACAGTTTTTTGAGTTGCTGTAACAGCATGTATCGTGCTCATTAAACCTTCAACAATACCAAATTTATCATTTAATACCTTTGCGATAGGAGCAAGGCAATTAGTAGTACATGATGCGTTTGAAACGATATTTTGATCAGCTCTTAATTCTTTATGGTTTACACCCATTACGAATGTAGGGGTATCATCTTTTGCGGGAGCAGACATAACTACTTTTTTAGCACCTGCCTGAATATGTTTTTGAGCGTCGGCCTGAGTTAAAAATAAGCCGGTTGATTCAATGATCACTTCAGCACCCACTTCATTCCATTTTAAATTTGCAGGATCTTTCTCAGCGGTAACACGGATTGTTTTTCCATTAACTACCAGGTTACCATCTTTTACTTCGATGGTGCCTTCAAACTGACCATGAGTTGAGTCATATTTTAACATATAAGCCATGTAATCAGGCTCTACCAAGTCATTAATTCCAACAATCTCTATATCATTGCGTAATGAAGCTGCTCTAAAAGCTAAGCGGCCAATACGGCCGAAACCGTTAATTCCAATTTTCATTTTGTTTGTATTTATTTGTTAATATCTCAGCCAACTTAAGCTGTTATTTGTATTTAATTTTTGTTTGCGTAGTAATCCAGTACCTTATATATCGGTTCTCTTATTACTGATGCTATTTGCAATTCAAATTTCTCTGCTACTTCTTGAAGCCAAACTTCAAATCCTGCTGCCACGGTTCCGCCAAAGTGCAAAGGTAAGTTTTGGTGTTGTTTTACCAGTGGAATTATGTAAGTTTTAAAATACATTTCAAATCCGCACATTACCAGTTTCTTTACATATTCTTCTTTTTGATGGTCGAGCAGAAAATCTGCAAAAGAACTGAGAAAAAGAACGGGATAAGATTGCTTGTAAACTTTATCCAAAATTTGTTTTCTGTCTAAAGCGTATTTCTGGTTGAAGCTTGTTTGCAGTTTTTTAGGTAAGTCACCAACCAGGTAATCTTTTAACAGCATTCTTCCCATCCAGTTTGCAGAACCTTCATCTCCCAAAACAAAGCCTAGTCCGAAGTTATTTTCCTTTATTTTTTTCCCGTTAAAAACGGCTGCATTGGATCCGCTCCCAATGATACCCACAATTCCAGGCTGATCTTCACAGCTTGCTAATGCCAATGCTGTTAAATCGTGCTCAACAACTACTTTGCTGAACTTAAAAAAGGTTGTAAATGCCTCTTCTATTATTTTTTGCCTGCTTTTAGAGAATGCACCTGCACCGAAGAAATAAATACGCTTTATTTCTTCAGCGTGATAAATAAGTTCATTTGTTTTATTGAGAAGTTGAGTGATGGATTTTTGATCGTTAAAAAACGGATTAATGCCGGGTGTTTTAAAGTTTGATAAAATCTCGCCTTTATCAGAAAGTTTCCAGTCTGCAAATCTTGAACCGCTATAGACTACGGCTATCATTTAGAGGGATAGGATATACGATATTTCCATTAAATCTTCTTCCAGATTAAAGGAGTGATTGTTGATTGCTTCGGTAAGCTCAGTAAGATGCATTTTATTGCCTCTCAAGCCAATCATCTTTCTGGTTTCGCCTGCTATCAATGCGTTTACCGCGCCATACCCCATGCGGCTAGCCAATATTCTGTCGAAGCTGCTTGGGGAGCCACCGCGTTGAAGATGCCCTAAAATAGTTACTTTGATATCATAAAAATTAAACTTCTCCTTCACATGTTTTGCAACATTGTATGCCCCGCCATTTTTTTCACCTTCGGCAATAATCACTATACTCGACGTTTTATTTTTATCGGCACCAGCCTCTAATTTTGCAATTAGATCGTCAATTCCTGTTTCTTTTTCGGGAAGTAAGATTGCTTCTGCCCCTCCGGCTACGCCAGCCCTTAAAGCAATGCATCCTGAATCACGACCCATCACCTCTACGAAAAATAATCTGTCGTGGGATGCCGCTGTATCCCTTATTTTATCAATGGCTTCAATAACTGTATTTGTTGCTGTATCGTACCCTAACGTAAAATCGGTGCCGTATAAATCATTATCGATTGTGCCTGGGATACACATTACAGGAATGTCGTATTCCCGTGATAGAATTTCTGCTCCGGTGAATGTACCATCGCCACCTATGGCAACTAAAGCATCAATCCCTTCTTCTTTCAGATTTTTATAAGCTGTAGCCCGGCCCTCCGGTGTTCTAAATTCTTGGCAACGCGCAGTTTTTAAGATTGTTCCTCCTTGTTGTATAATGTGGCACACCGATCTTGAGTCCATATCGCTGAACTTTTTATCGATCATGCCCTGATAACCCTGGTGAATCCCAACCATTTTTTTTCCAAGGTATAAACCTGTTCTAACAACAGCACGAATACAGGCATTCATGCCTGGAGCATCGCCCCCTGAAGTAAAAACACCTATTTTATTAATATGACTCAAAGGGATAAGTTTTTTACGAATATAAGGTGTATTTTTTACACTAAGTGAATATAAATGCAATTATTTTTCCACCTTTGTGAGAGAAAACATAAACCCGATATTTTGAGAACAACACTACCCGGATTTGAATCAGTATTTTCAATTGACTGCGTTATTTTCGGTTTTCAGGATGGAGAATTGAAGATTCTTCTTATTGAGCGAAACGAAGAGCCTTTTAAAGATTGGTGGGCTTTACCAGGTTTAACGGTGAATAACGACGAAGGAATTGAAGGTGCGGCCGAGCGCATTTTATATGAACTAACCGGGTTGAGTGATATTTATATGGAGCAACTCTATACGTTTGGCGAGGTAAACAGGCACC
>JANMZB010000953.1:0-1060 GCA_031382725.1 Sphingobacteriaceae bacterium
GCCAATCGAGGCTTTCAGTCGAAAGTCGGTTGAGGATGTAGGTAGTGTGTAATAGGGAGAGAAGCCAATACGCAGCAGGTGTACCAGTTCGATCCATAATTTGGTTGCTCACTTTCTTAACATCTTGGATCCGACGTTCAGCAGGATTTTGATGTTGATGATGTGGTTCACTTTGCATGTCATCGATAAAGTACATGCGAAGGATGGAATGAACGGTTTTACCAATTTGGACTTTAGCATTGTCGCTAAAGAGGCCATTGGGTGCTCCCAGCTTGCGAATAAAATCAAGCAGGGTGCCAGGCATCTCAGATTCATTCCTCATAGGGAATATAGCAGTAAGTAGGCTAGAGGTACCACAATAATGCTGAACCATAGTAGCGCCGCCATGGCAGAGAATACCATCACCATGTGCAGCGACATCGGAAAAGAACGTATCAGTTGCGACAATCTCGTTCCTGCGAGTGATGTTAGCAGCCGTAAAACGTGATTTAAAATGCTTCCGGAGTGGTAAACGTGCATCAAGACGACAAAATTGGGTTGTGTGCTCGATCGTCTTTTGAATGCGCTTGGTAGGTACAAAACCAAAATTTGCTTTGAGACGGTTAAAATCATGCTGAACAGGAGTAACCTTGTTGAGATGAACAAGAAGGAGAGTGTTATCAATGTATGTATCAAATTCCGCAGCAGAGTGCTCCTCTGTGGATAAAGACATGAGATGGGTAGCACATTCACGATTGTTAAACTCCCCATAATTGTTTACGTCAAGTTGATCAAAGGATGGGACATGATCATCAGGATTCAGGTCGAGGTCTTCAACGAGTTATTCATGGTCCAAATTGCTGGGGTCCCATGTGATATCAGACGTGAAAAACACATGAGGGTAGGTATCAAGCTCAAGGTCTGTAGGAGGATGCATATCCATATATGGTAGACCACTACGTATAGATATTGGGATTGCATATAAATCAGGATGACGGATGTATTGCTGACCACGGAGATTACGTGGAATGTCGCAAATATCAAGTCCGAAATGTCGAATTAGGTTCGAAGAGTGGATCGT
>JANMZB010000829.1:0-1045 GCA_031382725.1 Sphingobacteriaceae bacterium
ATATAGTTGGCCAAATGGTATGTCCTTATTGAGAAAATCAATATCTTTAACATCCACTACGTGCTCATCGGATCATTGATTTTCTTTTCAATCAAGTTTGAATATTCGCAAACACTCGTTTAGAAATCTAGAATAAACATCATTTGCAACCCAACCCAGTGTTTCTGAAATAACTTCTTCAGTTATGGGTGAATATTGGTGTGTGTTTTATTGTTTTCTTTACCACAACAAACATGCCATTTCGTTGATTCACTTACTAATTTCCGTTTTTTCATTCCATATATTGCAGTAATACGTATCCATTTTATAAGATTTCGTTCGTTGTCGTCTTTCATATATTTCTTTTTACAAGTATTATTTTCCATAATAAAGGTATGATTCTGTTGAGAAACTGACTTAGACTGAGGATCAATATCAGTCCATTTGGATTGTATATAAAGTTGATCAACACTCTCAATATATTCCTGTAGGAAATGTTCGTCCATAAATTGACGTGTAACCTTTTTTCCAATTTGGTACCATTGATGTCGGTAATAATTACACAATATTCATCATCGTTAATTTTCCTGACTGATGACGTAGCATTGAACGGAAGATAGAGAGGTTTGTTAATTATTTCTGACTTCAACAATTCTAATTGAACTTTATTGTACATCCATTCACGGAGAATCTGTTCAGGTATCATATTGACGTCTTGATTTCTTTTTCGTTTATTTTCACGAATTTTGCGTATCTTCCCGTCAACTGAGGTGAAATTTGCTTGAGCTACCTCTAGATCGTCTTTGTAGGCTTTTTCGACTGCTCTTTTTGCTGTGTCATAATTCTGTTGACAGTTACTATAAATGAACTTCTGCCATTCATTTTAGTGATCGGGTGTCTCGAATTGTATTTGATCATTTAGAAACTTCTCACCATCTCTGAGATCTTCATACGTACACATAGATTCGTCAACAATTTGATATTCTTCAATTCCACCAAAGGGTCGCATTATTGATGCGTTAGGTTCGTCATCGAGATGAGATCCAGTTATTAAACGATTATACCC
>JANMZB010000868.1:0-1484 GCA_031382725.1 Sphingobacteriaceae bacterium
GGAAAACTTGAAAGGAAAAAGAAAATAAATAGCGTTGTTTATGGTAACATGCTTTTTCATGCACTTCGTCAGATCAATCCTGGGGAAGAGATTTTCATGGAATACAGCTTAGAAGCGACGGAAGTAATTGAGAAAGGTGCAAGAAGACAGGAGAAAAAGAAGCATCACTAAGCCACTGTTCTCTATGACGATGGAATGTGTGTAACTGCCAACAAAGTAACCATTAGTAATGACTCGCATAAATGTAGACAGGTATTCAGAGAAGGCAATTAAAAACTAATTTCTAAATTCAATTTACATGTACTCCACTGTATGAACTCTTTCAAATTATTCCAACCTACGGCAGTAGAGACTAAATGTCAAACAAAGGACGCCCGTTTTCCATATCATATTGAGCAATAACGCAGATGGCTTCAAAAACAATTTTGTGTTTTGCAACTCCGTGCCGGAATCGTTCATCTACGATCTTGAACTCTTTAATGCGCTTGTTAAATGTTTTATGCCGAGCTCGAGCTCGTTCTTTAAAAGTCTTGACAATAGATGAATCAAATTCATTTGGAGTGCTTATGCACGGCTCACCTTGATAACCGTTGTCACCAATCAATTTCTTTCCAAAAGGTACCATTGTCTTGAATCCCCCAGGCTTATGAAATACAGCTAGGCTGGATTGTCCAGCTGTAAAAGGTCCATTGGTCCACACTACTCTACTTTCATATATATCAAGTCCAATCTCATAAACGACTGCAGGCTTGTGGAATTTGTGTGAGTACCATTCTGCACTTGGTGTCACTCGTGGTTCATATATGCGACAATGTGTTCTGTCAATAGATGCTAAAAATATTGTGTTATCTATTTGGCGAGCAACTCTGTACTCATCCTGGCGCAAGATTATCTGTATGGATGGGCAAAAGGCTTAAATGTTAGATCGCACTTGATTTAATGAGATGTGTCAAACAGAATCACTTGTAGAGTTGCAAATACCTTCATGCTCTTCAGTGCTTGAAATGCTGATAAATATTTCCACATCCATGATCAAATGGTCTTTTTTGTCCATCCAAAAATAGCTTCCATCCGTGTTGCTGTCTGATAAGCCTTCAGCCAATATAAAGTGATCAGAAACATCTCTGCTTTGGGTGTCACGATTTGTGATTCTCCAAGCTCTTCTCTTTGAATATCACGCCAGATAGCGGCGTAAGCTTTTGCACTAGCACCAAAGCATGCACAGAATCTTTCTTCGTTTATTGAAGGCTGTGTAGAAGTAGTGACATATCCAATGACATAGAGTCCAACTTCACGTAGCTCATCGGCTGAAATTAAACGAAGCACCATGGTGCACGGTTAGTTCTGAATCTGTAAACTTAATTGCACATCCAATGGAGAGGATTGCTGTCTCGTGAAGGACTTTGAGCAATTTACCAATGCTGCTGGAACTCTCCATGCATGAAACATTTGATGTCCATGATGTCCTTCTACCAAACAAAGAA
>JANMZB010000878.1:0-1077 GCA_031382725.1 Sphingobacteriaceae bacterium
GTACATCAGAGAGCCCGTTTTGAGCAAGTTAATATTTTATTGATTAATTTAAATTCATAATTTAATTTATATGTACTAAATTGTATACTATCCACAAATATTAGTTTAATTTTCATACATCTACGAACAAAAAACATAAATTTGGGGATATAAGCAATAATTAGTAGTTATTCACGGTACAAAAATTATTTACAATAATTTTTATGCACAAAATTAAAATTAAAAGCACATTTTGTTATAATATATACATAATGCACTGAAGAAATATACACTTAATATCATACTTCGCTACAAAAAACAAAAATAAATTAATATTAAATTTAAAAGCACAAATTTTTGGTAATTAAATACAAAAATGCAATATAATGTTTACAAATTTATAAACAACAAATCACATCACCCGACTACTTAACATACCTGTTACATGAATGGTACTGATTATAATCATTGAAAAATTTCAGAATTAATGCACATTCTACAAATACCTGTATAAACATGTAAGCGCAAGTACTAAAACACCGGAATTTGGTACCCTGGTACTTCCAATAAAAAATTATACAGTTTCTATGCAATTTTCGTAGTAATACCTATTTTACACAAACTGAATTATGTTGACTTTTAATAATATCTATACCTCCAGTACTACTTGTACCATTAATTATTATTTGTATTTGGTTGTAAAATACAATACCAGCAGTACTTTTACGTATTGTCGGTAAGTACAGGAGTGCTACTTGTACCTATAAAAACAATAATCAACTAATTACACAAAAAGAGATTACATACTACCGTAGTGTAAGTACAAATTATATGTCTATAACTGGTACACAACAAGTAATAATTTTCCTGTTTCTACATATTAACTAGGAATTCGACATAATATCAACAATCAACCAATCATACAAAAAGACACTACTGTACATTCTATCGCCGCATAAGTACACGGGATGCAAATATTAGTGTATAATGTAGTACTTGGTCTACCGGTAGTATCAACAAAATCCTAAGTCCCAAAAAAATAATTTTCCACGGTACATATTGAACAGTACCAGGTTGTAATGAAAGCAAAGAACCAGC
>JANMZB010000929.1:0-1297 GCA_031382725.1 Sphingobacteriaceae bacterium
CTCCAGATTTGAATATTTGTGACTTGTCTTTTTTCCCTGCTATTCAATCCTTGTTTCATAAGATTGACACAGAGCGTACATTGGCAGCAATTGTTCCGGCGGTGATTGCAGCATTTGAGGTGTATGATCCTAACAACCTGAATCAAGCTTTCCTTTCTTTGATGATGAATTTCAACATGGTGCTGAAACATGACGGATCGAATTTGTACAAATTCCCACACATGGCAAAATTGAAACTCGAGCGGCTTGGAGTTCTACCAGTAACCTTGGAAACATGGACACAATTGGCGGAGGTGGAGACTCTTGCTCACGGTAACGATAACAACAATAGTATGTCAGATGATGATGGATTTGGCTTTGATGAAACTCACGATGATGGCTGGCTGTTACAGAACGATGAAAATGATGCTGTGGATGGTATGGATGAATTGGTTGATTGTTTTCTTCATGAAATGGATCTTAGTGATAATAATACTATACAAGAAGAGTGGGAAATCAATGGGAACGAGGAAACAAAAGAAGAAACTGAAACATACGATATGGTTGAATTATGAAAAAATGAGCAAAAATGAGCGAAAATGGTGGATTACAAATAGTAATAGCTTATAGAATACGGGTGATGTGACTATCACATCCCCGGGCTACGGCCAATGAGTCTTTGTAGTTTTTAAAACGTATTGGCGCTTCTCTGTAGCTCTATTATTTGTTCTGATATCGTTGTTCACATAATTGGTTGATTGTTGTTATTGTTGTTGTTAAATTGAATTGTCTAAACCTCCTTGTTAGGTACTGTACTCATTCTATCAATTTTTAGTTGTACACCATACCTTCACTTATCCCGACCTAATGAAGTCTTGTGCTTTCAGTAACTTATCGGCCATTTGCCATAGCACCAATAGTTATTCTGATATCATGCATCGCATTAGAGGTTGATTGTTGATGTTGTTAAATTTTTGTATTGAAAATCTTGAGTTTTGTATACATTGGTTCTGTACTCTGTATAACGGTTTTCCTGGTTTGAGTTTTTTCTGAACGGTGAATTGCTGTGTAAGTAATGTAGTTTTCAGATTTATGTACCTGATCAACGTATTGGCTACGGTAACAGGCAGGTGATATGGAACGTGTAAAAAGTCGGTAACACGCCATAGTTTCGGAACAGAGTGGTACAGTACAAGATAAAATTGTCATCGAGGTGGGGAAAAAGTACTACAACAGTACATTGATTGAAGGTATGTAATTTCCTAAGTACTTACACCTTTTTCGTTTTTCTTTTTCGACGTAGTAGAATGGTTTGAAT
>JANMZB010000931.1:0-1662 GCA_031382725.1 Sphingobacteriaceae bacterium
GGTGTACTCCTTAGAAATATATCTGTCTACAATGGTAGTCCAGTCTGTCTGATTTAATGATGTCAGTTTAATAATATGGACTCTTGAATTATCAAAAATACTAACACCTTGACAGTAACCTTTTATAGCTGGAAAGGATACCAGCAATACGAGTAAAATAATTTTATTCATAATATGTTTGGTTCTACCCTGATTTTTGTGGAGAAATAGGAAATTAAGAAATTAGCAGTCAAAAATTATTAAGGCCTTGAATGCTTATCAATTGTATGACCTGCTATTAAACTTAGATGATAATTGGCGGGTAGTTGAATTAAAGACCAATCTTCGAAGTCATGAAGTTGATATCTATGTGAAATACATTGGAAAACAGGCAGAAGATCCTGAGACACAAAAGTTGCTTCCCATTTACGATCATCGAGAGAATCGAAGATGGCGACACTTGGATACCATGGATTACAAGACATACATTAACTGCTGTATTCCAAGAGTAAAAGATTCATCTGGAAAAGTTAAGACTATCATAGTTCCATGGGCTGATAACTTTGAACGGTTTACTTATCTTTTTGAGAAGGCCGCGATTGATTTACTTCAAGCTACCCGAAACCAGACTCAAACAGCAGCATTGTTGGATTGTGGATTCAATGTAATAAATCGGATAATGCATCGGTCTACAGAACGTGGCTTAGCACGAAGACCCACAGAGTATTCAATATATCACTTAAGCATAGATGAAAAGTCCTTCAAGAAAGGGCATGAGTATGTAACAGTACTAAGTAATCCGCATGCTGGTTGTATTTTAGATGTAGGCCTTGGAAGAGATAAGGAATCCTGCAAGAATTTAATTAATAATGCATTAACTGAAAAACAAAAATCTGAGGTAAAAACAATCACTATGGATATGTGGAAAGCCTATATCACAACAGCTGCCGAAGAGTTGCCTCAAGCAGAGATCACTCACGATAAATTCCATCTTATAAAATACCTTACTGATTCAATCGATAAGGTAAGACGAAGAGAAGTTAAAGTGCATGAAGATTTAAGAAACTCACGTTATGCTTTGTTGAAGAATGAAGCGAACTTAACAGATAAACAACGAATCAAATTTGAAGCTATCAAAGCAGGTAATTATGGAGCTTGCAAGGCTTGGTACATTCGTGAAAATTTTAAATCTCTATTTGGAGAAAGGTCTAGAGAAGAAGCTTTCAGTCTTTTCTCACGGTGGCGTGAGGATGCTTTGAAAGCAAAACTTCAAGAAGTAACCAAAGTAGTTGAAATGTTTCACAACCATTTGAAAGGAGTTTTGAATGCAATGGTTCGGACACTCAATAACGCGATGGCCGAAAGGCTCAACGGTAAAATACAAGAACTTAAAACCGTGGGCAGAGGGTACAGAAAATTTGAAAACTTTAGAAGTGCTATACTTTTTTTCCACGGACAATTAGACCTTTACCCACAAAAATCAGGGTAGAACCATAGTAATCAATCGCCAAAAGAAATACTTAAACCCTTTGCTGCTTGTACCAAATACGAATCTGGCTTTACAAAATTGTAATCTTTTGTGGCTTCTTCAAGTGTTACTGAGGTGATGGTATTGTTGTGATAAGAAACCATCCTTCCAAATTCTTTATCGAGCGCAAGCTCAAATGCTTTTACGCCAAAGAG
>JANMZB010000948.1:0-1933 GCA_031382725.1 Sphingobacteriaceae bacterium
GGAAAGTTGGTTGCAGACATGGAAAACTCGTATTTACAGGGAGATGATAAGTACCCAGCAAAAATGACTGATGCATACAGTTTACTAGTGCACTGGAAGCCAGACCCCAACATGTCTCAAATACTCGATACAAGCAAAGAAAGTGTTGCATTCTTAAATGATGGACAGGGGAATGAAGAAAACAAAAAAGAAAAGGACATTTCCCACATAACATGTTACAATTGTCAAGAAAAAGGGCATTATGCCAACAAATGCCCAAATAAGAAAAAGGATGAAAATGGATATGTACATGCACAGTATGGCGGTCTAATTGAAAATGAGGAAATAACAACATCATTTCAATTCTGAAATGATCATTGCAGAGACCACAGGTGTGTGTCACAAACCTATGGATGAGAAAATTTAAGTTTTAATTGAGGTGTTGATCTTGTGCATCACCTGCCAAGATCACAGGTGTGTGTTGGGGAAAATTCGGTTATGGAAGATATCCACAACTTTGTCAGTAGTAGACTAAAAATAATAAAAAGTAAGTAAGGATCTCTGGTACTATGTACCGAGTATATATATGGTGTGTGAATTCCCAGTGAGGGAATTAATTATGGCCAGGATGGTGAGTATTTAATATAATTGTCGGGTAAGTACAGTACTCGCCATTTAATGGTGAGTATTTTATATTATTGTTGGATAGTACAAGTACAGTACTCGCCATTTAATCCTGTAGAGAAAATAAGAGTGAAAAGATTGACCAAATGAGACGATGTGAGTGTGAGACAAATTGCTCACAATATTTTAAAAATCTAGTTATCTTTAAAAATATAACTTCGCATACTTTTTGATCTAGATCTGTTGCTGCTTTTATTGAGCGCTGTACAGTTGATTGTAAGGTTTGTCGTTTCAATATTTTTAAAATATTGCCATGAGTAGTGAATTGGGAAGTAACACCGAGGTTGGTGGCACACCATCACAACCCAACATTGAAAAATCAGAGAGTGGGATAATTGTCCCCTCATCAGGTCGGAGAGGTCATATCTCCAGCGGGCCATCAAGTGTCAATGATGTCATCATTAAGGATTCAAAATTTGTGGGCCGGGTGGAGGCTCTCAATGGACATGTGTACAATTGTTCGTACCGTCAAGCCGAAATGTATACGAAGACCACGAATGAGATTGCAGAGTATGTCGGTCGCACATTCAAGTTTGGTAATGATGCGAGGTTGGCTATCGAGCATCTCGAAACCCATACGTTCAGTGTTCCACCAGACCCAGCTGATGATGCTACGAAATCTGAAATGAGAATCTGGGAGATGGAGCTTAAAGAATTTGTCAGACGTAAAACAGTTTTCCAGGAAAATATGAAGTCAGTATATTCCATTGTGTGGGGACAGTGTACTGATGTTATGCGGGCAAAATTGCTGGCCCGGGACAACCACAAGCTCATCTCGAATAATGGTGATGTGTTGGAACTATTGAAAAACATCAAAGATGTTGCCTTCAACTTCCAGAGCCAGAAAAAGAAAGCGCATTCACTACGTGAGGCATATCGAAGGTTCTACAATATGACACAGGATGTGGGAGTTACATGTCAGGAATATTTGGAACGTTTTCAAAACCAGGTTGATGTCATCTCTCATTGTGGAGGAGAATTGGTGATGGACTCCATGATTGATGAACACCTACCAGCTACCACCACTAGAGCTTCTGCTAGTGGTGCACAGTTGGAAGTAGCAAAGAAGAAAGCAGTTGATGAATACTTAGCCTGCTCATTCATGCTTGGGGCAGATAAAAGCCGTTACGGAAAGTTGGTTGCAGACATGGAAAACTCGTATTTACAGGGAGATGATAAGTACCCAGCAAAAATGACTGATGCATACAGTTTACTAGTGCACTGGAAGCCAGACCCCAACATGTCTCAAATACTCGATACAAGCAAAGAA
>JANMZB010000018.1:0-1054 GCA_031382725.1 Sphingobacteriaceae bacterium
ATATAGAGGCCTTGCAGAAAACCATGAAACTTAAAGAATACAATAAACTTAGTCGCCTGTATTTGTTTAACAATACACTGCTTCAATCATGATACTTCTTACAGGAGCTACGGGATTGGTAGGAAGCTTTGTTGCGAAGCAACTTTTGGCGGAAGGTTATGCTCTTAAATGTTTGGTAAGACCCTCGGGAGATAGAAAATTGTTGTCAGATATAGCCTCCCAAATTACCTTTGTGGAGGGCGATATCATGGACATTTCATCAGTTCGGGAACATTTGGTGGGTGTACACTGCATCATCCATTGCGCAGCGATCATTTCCTATAGTTCAAGTATGCAAAGCCTCATGTTCAATGTCAATGTGATGGGCACTGCGAATGTGGTAAATGCAGCCTTGGAAATAGGCACGAGAAAAATGATACATGTGAGTTCCATTGCTGCCCTTGGCAAAAAAGAGGGCCAAACTCGGGTTAATGAAAATTCTAAATGGGAGGAATCTCCCAACCATACCAGCTATGGCCGCTCCAAATATTTGGCAGAACTTGAAGTGTGGCGTGGCTCTGAGGAGGGATTGCAGGTTTCTATTGTAAACCCATCTATTGTTTTGGGAGCGGGAGATCCAGAAAAAAGCAGTACTAAATTGTTTGACTATGTATACAAGGAAAACTCTTTTTATACTGATGGTTATATAAACTATGTAGATGTTAGAGATGTTGCAGCCGCCATTACGACACTCGTCAATGAAGACCATCCCGAACAACAATTTATTCTGAATGGCGGGACTACCTCCTTTAAAAACTTTTTTGAGATGATAGCTTCTCAACTACATAAAAAACCACCTCATATAAAAGCTACCAAACTAATGCTATCCATAGGTTGGAGGTTGACTGCGATATATTATTTTTTCACCAAGAAGGAACCTACCATTACCAAAGAAACTTCCAAAATCTCTAAATTTCGATACGAATATATTGCGGATAAATCTATAGAAAAGCTGAAATTAAAGTATACCAGCCTGGAAGAAACCATTCGCTGGACCTGCCAAACTATTTGGGGT
>JANMZB010000035.1:0-2907 GCA_031382725.1 Sphingobacteriaceae bacterium
GGTAGAAAAAAGGTGGTCTTATACGTGGATGTTTTTGTATTTTAGCATCTATGTCGGTGTTTTTTATTTTATTATAGAGTGGGTGATTTTTATTACCGAGGATTTGAACGGCTTTTTTTCCAATTGCAATTTCTCGTTTATACTCAAGTGGTACTATTCCGAGTTCAGAGTTTAAACTAATGGCTTTTGTTGTCCTAAAGGCTCCTGTTGTGAGTCTTAACCCACCATTCATAATAGGTTCAAGTTGTTTTAATCTTGTGTTACAAGCATTCTCGTAAACCATTGCTCCATACTCCAATCGTGACATTATAGTAGATGAAAAAACTTTTAACAGTACTCTACTACTAGAGCCCCATTTTGTGTGTGAGAGATATTTTAATATTCTCATTTTTGATGTACATGTTGACTTCAACTCCTTGATGTGTTGGGACCATGTAAGTTTTGTGTCAAATAGCATTCCAAGGAACCTATGTTGAGGAACAAATTCAATCTCGATTTTGTTGATTTTTATTTTTGGAGTTGGTTTCGGTTTTGTTTTTCTTGTGAAGATAACACCTTTTGTTTTCTCAGCAGCGAATTTGAACTTCGTTACTTTGGACCATTTTTCTAAATCTTTTATTGCTGCTTGTATAGTATTTTCATTTTGTTTTTCTGATTTGTATTTGTTGTAAATAACTAGATCGTCAGCATATATTAAAAATTCAATGTGAGGTGATAAGTAGTCTGTTATTGTGTTAATGGCAAGTAAGAAAAGGGTGACGCTTAGGACACTTCCCTGTGGAATTCCACTTTCTAACACGCGTTCAGTTGACATTTGATTGTTAGTACATACAATGAACTTTCTATCTTGTAGAAAGTTGATGATGAATTTTAAAGCGTGTCCATTTATTCCAGCTGCTGATGCAGTATCAATTATTAGTTTTCTGTTGGTCTTATCATATGCTTTATTTATATCGTAAAATATAGCACATACATTTTTACTATCAAGAAAAGCTTCGCTGATGTACGATTCCAAGATTATAATGTTGTCCATTGTTGATTTTTGTTTCCTAAAAGCAAATTGATTGTTGCTTAATTTTTCGTTTTTTTCAAGGTAGTGCATAATTCTTTTGTTGATAATTCTTTCCATTATCTTACAAAGACAGCTGATGAGAGATATGGGGCGATAGTTAATTGCTTTTTTAGGATCTTTTCCCTGTTTATGTATAGGAATTATCATTGCTGTTTTCCATGATTTTGGAAATTGGTCAGTTTCCCATATGTTGTTAAACATTTTTAAAATTATTCCTTTGTTCCTAGTGTGCATTTTTTGAACAAATTCATAATGGATGTTATCTATTCCAGCTGATGATCCTTTGCAAGTTTTCAAAGCATATTCTAATTCATTATATGAAAAAGTGTTATTTAAGCTTTTTGCATTTTCATTAATTTTAGTTTTGCTTCTTAAGTTCCGAGTTGTTTGTTCATCACATTGGTTAGTGTCGTTGTCTGTTGAAGTTTTGGCGAATTGTTCAGCAAGGATCTCTACTATTGTTGATTGATTTGTTATAATAATACCATCATCATTTAAAAGTGATGTGATGTTTGTAGCTTTTTTACGACAGTTTATGGATCTTATTTTATCCCATACAAGTTTTGTTGGAGTTTTGTCGTTTAATGATGTTGTGAATTCTTCAAAAGATTTTTGTTTTGCTGTTTCAATGATTCTCCTACTTTTAGATCGTGCTTTGAGGTAATTGATTTTATTTTCTTTCGTAGGGAAACGGTTAAAGAATCGGAGAATTTTCTTTCGTAGTTTGATGATGTTACTTACTTCCTCGTTCCACCATGGTACTGCTTTGCGTTCATTAACTGATGATGACGATTTGGGAATATTATTATTGGCAGCATCTATGATTTGTTGAGTGATGTTTAATACTGTTTTATTTACGTCGTTACATATATGTTTTTCATTTAAATTAAGATCATTTTCGTAGTTTTCCCAATTTGCTTTATTGAGCCTCCATCTAGGTCTTCGTTGTGTGGTGAAGGTGTTGTTCAATGTTGTTATTATAATTGGGAAGTGGTCACTCCGATATAGATCGTCAGAAGTATCCCACTCGAAGTACCCATCAATTATGGGTGAACATATGGATAAATCTATTGAAGATAGATTTCCGTTATGATGATTTATATGTGTAGGTTTTTTTTTTTCAATGTTCATTATTGACAGCATTAAGTCATCAACTATTTTTTCAATCATTCTACCTTTTTTGTCAGTTTTCAATGATCCCCAAATTGAGTTGTGACAATTAAAGTCACCGACTATCAAGAATGGAGGTGGCAATTGTTTTATTATATTGTTTATATCGTTGTCTGAAAACTTTTCATTGGGTGGGAGGTATATATTACAAATTGTCATTTTGATTGGATAATTTATTTCGGTGGCTATTACTTGTAGTGTTGAGTTTATTTTAATGTCTGATGAACTATAGTCGTTACTTACACAGGTAATAACGCCACCTCTAGCTCTATCATTTGGTTGTAGTTCTGGTTCTTTATGATATATTGTATAATTTGATAATTTAGGTGAATTTGGTGAATTTGGTAAGTTAGGTGGTTTTATATGAGATTCTTGAATGCATATAATAAATGGGTTATAATCTTGTATTATGATTTTTAATTCATTGAATTTATTATAAAAGCCGTTACAGTTCCATTGTATAATTGATGGACTTGGCATTTTAGTTGTTCGTTGTTGTTTTTTAAAATTTTTAAGTTACTTGGAATTTTGCTAATTTTGTTTTCATTTCGTTTCTTTCTATGGCTTTTACTATTTCCATTTCAATTTGATCTTCTAGGATCGCTTCTGATCTTGGTGATAATGGTGTTTTTGTTTGTTGATTAATTGGTTGTTTTTGTGTGTTT